>JAUXST010000246.1 GCA_030679805.1 Reyranella sp.
AAGCCGGTGACAAAGATCACCGGCACCGTCATGGCCTTCATGATCTCATTGACCGCGGAGATGCCGCTGTCGGCGCCGCGGAGCTGGATATCCGCCAGCACGAGGTGCGGCGAATGCTTCTTCGCCAGTTCGACCGCCGCCTTTTCCGTGGCGGCAATGCCTACGACTTCGTGGCCAGCGTTACGAACGATGTCGGCTACGTCCAACGCGATGATGGCCTCGTCCTCAATCACCAGAATGCGAACCGACGCCACGCGGCGCAGCTCCTCGCGCGCCTCCCTCAGACCATTTTCGGCGGCTTCGATGTCAATGCCGAGAATTTCCGCGGCGTCGCCGATGGTGAAGCCCTCCAACACCGTCAACAACAACACCTGACGCTGCAGTGGTGCCATGTCGGTCAAGGATTCCTTGAGGCGACCGCTCACGCTATCCTTTCCGGAAGCAGGCTGTTCGAGGCCGCCGAAGGGCTGCTGGAGGCTGTGAAACAATTTGAAGACGCCGAGTTTGGTGTCCGCGGCCTTGCCGATCAGTTCTGGCTGCTGGACCGCCACCTCGGCGCAAAGGCGAACCCATTCGTCGCCGCGCTGTTGGGAACCGCTGACAGCTCTCGCATAGCGCCGCAAAAACGGCAGTGTCCTGGTGATCGCTTCGGACAGGTTCTTCTTCACGGACTCGTCTGGCACATCTTTCTCCCTCTTCCTGCGATCCTCAGGTACCCGAACGCCCGGATAGACGGCATTCCGACCTTACGGCACACGTCGCATGCCTATCCAGAGGCACAGCGCAGTTCGGTGGCGCAGGCTACCACCTTGGACACGTCGTCACTCATGCTATCGCACCCTCGTCTCCATTGACACGCGAGCCCCCGAAAACGGCCATTCGATGCCCTAGTGAAGCCAGCCGAGTACCCACATCAGCAAAAGGACGGGAATTGGCACTCCCAAAAGCCACAACAGCACTCCGCGTCCCATGCTGAATTCTCCTCTAAACGCTTGAAAGGTAACGTCGGCGAAGACAACCGGTTCCCCTACCAATTGACCGCGCTGTGGATCGTCGTCGGAGAGCCGGCCGCTACTCGCAGCTACAGCTGGCCGGCCCAGGTCTTGACCTGACGCTCGGCCTCGTCCTTGGCGACACCGTAGCGCTCCTGGATTCGGCCAATCAGCTGCTCCTGCTTGCCGCCGATGACCGCTATGTCATCCTCGGTGAGCTTGCCCAATTTCTCCTTCACCTTGCCCGCGGCCTGCTTCCAATTGCCTTCGATCCGGTCCCAGTTCATGACGCGTTCCTTTCGGCTGGCATGTGTTCGCGAGTTCGGGCCTAACGCCATGGTCCCGAGACGGTTGCCGCGGGGCTGTTGCTTGGCGCACGCGGCACGACTCCCCACATTGGGAACGAGAGAGCGCTCGTCGGCGCTCTGCATTTCGGGAAAATGCCCACTCGATGATTAAGGACGAGATCGTTGCGCTTCTGCCGGACTTGCGCGCCTTCGCGCGCTTCATGTGCCGGGAACGCGAGGCAGCCGACGATCTCGTGCAGAACACCGTTGTTGCCGCCCTCGACAAGCAGAAACAATTCACCCCAGGCACGAACCTCAAGGCCTGGATGTTCACCATCATGCGCAACCGCTTCTATTCGGACCTGCGCACGCAACGCCGTCGTCCAGCGGCGGTCGACACCGATTCGGTGGCCCCGCTCGCCGCGGTCGACAATCCAGAAGCGGCAATCGCCATGAAGGAATTGTCGTCGGCGCTCTGGCAGCTCAGTGCACAGGCGCGCGAGGCGCTCATCCTGGTAGGCGCCAGCGGCTTCTCCTACGAGGAGGCCTCGCGTCTGTGTGGTTGCACGGTCGGCACGCTCAAGGTCCGGGTCTCCCGGGCGCGCAAGCAGCTGGCAAGGCGATTGGCCTAGGCGACCGGAAAAATATCGCGTTGTTTCAATGGCTTAGAAAAGACATAGCGGCGATGTAACCTTTTGCCCCTCCCCGGCATTGTTTCAGGACACCACGGTCTTGCGAGGAGAAGCTTATGGCCATCGAAACTTCGACGACCCACACTTCCACGTCGACCGTCAACAACGCTGGGACCGTCAACAACGTTGGCGACTTCCATCAGCAGCTGACGACGATCCTGCCGCGTCTGCGCATCTACGCCCTGTCACTGACGCGCAACCGCGATCAGGCCGACGACCTGGTGCACGACACCGTGGTCAAGGCGTTGGCTGGCCGTCAAAGCTTCCAATTGGGCACCAACCTCGCGGCCTGGCTGTTTCGCATTCAGCGCAACGAATTCATTTCCGGCCTGCGCCGACAGCGTCCGACCGTGCCGGTCGACTCAACGGTTGCCGAGTCGCTCTCGCACCCGCCGCACCAGGAAAGCGGGCTGATCATGCGCGAATTCCTGACCGCGTTCTCGAAGCTGGCACCGACACAGCGCGAGGCGCTGTTGCTGGCGGTCGTCGAGGGCCAGCCCTATGACGTCATCGCCGCACACACGGGCGTGTCCGTCGGTACGGTCAAGAGCCGCATCTCGCGTGCCCGCGACCGGCTCGAGCATCTGTTGATGGACGGCGACAGCGAGCGGCGGCCGGCCAATATCGCCGAAGAGGATGCAGCGACGGCTCCCGAGTCGCACTCCACGGCGCCGTGACATCTCGAACGGCTGGCCACATCTCCAAAAGAGGTGGGAGATGTGGCATAGTGGGAGGACGTTGTGGGGGGAATGCAATGGAGTGGACAGGCGTCCTCGGAATGGTCTGTCTTCCGTCGAAAGTACATCATGGCAGATGACGACAGGACGCGGGACCGGACCGCCATTCACACGGCCGGGGCACGCAAGAAGAGTTCGGAAGAGCGTCCCTTCGACCTTTGGCTGCAGAAGCAATTGCATGCGATGTACGACGAAATCGCGAGCGAACCGCTGCCGGACGAACTCCTCGGCCTGATCAGCCGCGACGCCACTGTCTCGGGCGATGCCGAGCCGAACCCACCCCGCGAGTCTCGGAACAAGAAGTAGCCGCCAGGAACCGCCACCGCGAAAGGCATTTGGCGATGCGCGCCGTCTCTTCCACGACGTAGAGAAGGCCAGCGGAGTCCGCCAGCGGCGGCCGGAAGCTGTTTCAGGGTGCGTCTCTCCGCTATATAGGGCGCCCACCGAAGCAGAGGACCTCGCGATGAAGCTGTTCGATCTTTCCGGCCGTGTGGCCGTCGTTACCGGCGGCAATGGCGGCATCGGCCTCGGAATGGCGAAGGGCATGGCAGAGGCCGGTGCCACGGTCGTCGTCGCCGGACGCGATGCGGCCAAGAACGCCGCCGCCGTTAAGGAGCTTCAGGGCCTCGGCGCGACGGCGAGCGCGATCGCGGTCGACGTGCTGAAGGAGGAGTCCTGCCACGCCCTGATCGCCGACACGGTCAAGCATCACGGTCGGCTCGATATCCTGGTCAACAATGCCGGCATGAGCATCCGCAAGCAGCCGCAGGACTTCACGGCGGCCGAATGGCACATGGTGCTCGACAGCAATCTGACCAGCGCGTTTCTGTGCAGCCAGGCCGCGTATCCGGCGATGAAGAAAGCCGGTGCCGGCAAGGTGATCAACATCGGCTCGATGATGTCGATCTTCGGGGCGGCCTTCGCCACGGCCTATGCGGCCAGCAAGGGCGGCATGGTGCAGATGACAAAGGCGATGGCCACCGCCTGGGCCAAGGACAATATCCAGGTGAACTCGATTCTGCCGGGGTGGATCGACACCGCCCTCACCCGGCGCGCACGCGAGCAGGTGGACGGCCTCCACGAATCGGTGCTGAAGCGGACGCCGGCGGGACGCTGGGGCGTGCCCGACGATTTTGCCGGCATCGCCGTGTTCCTGGCAGCACCTGCGTCGGACTTCGTCACCGGCGCCGCCATCACCGTCGACGGCGGCTACTCGGTCCAGGGTTGAGCGCCCGCGTCTAGGGCGACTCGGCCCGGCAAGTCGCGCGATCGACGAAGAGGCTGGTCTGGGGCCCATAGACCGTGAGGCCCACCCGCACGCCCGCACCAACCGCCGGGACAAGGACGCGGGTCTGTTCGACCGGCTTGCCGGCGTTGGTGAAGCTGCAATGGATCAGCGGCACGATCGTCCTGCCGCTGTTGTTGTTCAGGTAGAGAACGACCTGCCAGCGCTGCCCCGGAACGGCGCGCAGCGAGGCGTGGTCGATATTCACAACCGGCACCGTCGGCCCTGAAGTGATCGGCACCATGCCCAGGGGCGTGATTTTCGCTCTCTGCACGACCACGCCGTCGACACGGACAGCCTGCCCCAGCGGATCGAAGGCACGATCGGCCGGCGTATTGGGCCCGGAAACCAGGCCGACATTGTTCGGTGTCCAGATCTGACCGGTCTTGGGATCGCGAAATTCGGGCGCCCCGGCCGATGCCGGCATATCGGCGGAACTACGGGCGACCTGGGCCATTGCTGGCGAGCCGATCGCAAGCGCCAAGAGAAAAATCAGGGCTTTGGTCCCCGAACCGCAGGATGCCTTCATCGCCTGCACCTTCCCCGATATGGCCTGAACATTCCCAACAAGCAGCAGCTCCGCTCGCGGAGTGTATCTAGGCCATGTCTGAATTTGAAGCGGCTGAGAATCGCGGCGCTGGGGCGCCCGCATCAGCTCACGGCGTCGGAGAATTCGCCAGGACACTCGTGATTTTGTCACCGACTGTCCGCATGGAAGCGATCGCGGCAACGGCAATCAGCGAGACAATCAAAGTGTATTCCACCGCCATGGCGCCCCGGTGATCCTTCATCAATCGGCGGAAAACAGACAACATGCTTCTCTCCACGGCCCCAACCTGGTCGGCTTGCCCACCGACCGGCGTCATATGACAGGAAGTTGAGAACCGTACTCAAAGCAGATTCCTGGGTCAATTTAATTTAATATTTGACATTAAAATATTTTCATAACTGATTGATTATAATATCAAAAATACAACAGAAAGAAGAACCTTCAGAATTCCATTCCTGCAGGCAGACGATAAGCTTCGACCACGCGCGCCGCCGAGGTCCAGAAGCACAAGGCAGCAAACAGCCCAGCCAGCCAGGGAAAGGCTCCGGGAAACAAGCAAAACAGCACGAACGCCGCGATGGTTTCGCTTCCCTCGATCAGTCCAGCGGCATGAAAGAACGACTTCCGCCCGCGTTTTCCATCGTAGGCCTCGCCGCGCTGGGCCGCCAGGACGGCGCGCCCCAGGAATGACGCCCCGGTGCACACGAACGATGCCAGCACGACAGCCGCCCAAATGGCGTTTGGCGGGTCGGCGAAGGCAAAGCCCAGCGGCACGGCGGCGTAGAACGCCATGTCGCACATGATATCGAGATAGCCGCCGAACGGCGTCGGCTTGCCGTGCCGCGCGATCGGCCCATCGACGCCGTCGATCAGTCGGTTGAGCAGGACCATCAGTAACGCCAGACCGTACCAACCCTGCATCAGAGCCGGCACGGCGAGCAGCCCGACGGCCAGTCCGGCGAGGCTGGCGCCGTTGGCGGGCACGCCGCACCCGGCCAGCCAAGCTCCGGCGCGGTTGAGGGGAGGATCGATCAGCCGGCGCAGAACAGGATCGAACATGGCGCCGCGGTGCGCTCAGTGAGGCGCCGACGGACTTGAATCGACCGCACGCAAGGACACGACATCGCCCGACTTGGCCACAGCCTGCCGGTCCTGCGACGCCTGCCGGCGATAGGCCATCCAGCTGAACGGGATCAGCGCCACATAGGCGAGGCCGATCAGGGACAGCGCAATCCAAGGCGCGCTGGCAAGCACGCCCATGACCAAAGCGGCGCCCAATAGAGACGGCAGCACGAGATGGCGCGGCACCCTTCCCTTCTTGAAGGAATAGGTCGGCAGACGGCTCACCATGAGGCCGCCGACGGCAACCAGGACAGTTCCCACCACCAGCGCGTGGCGGGGCCAGGCCGCTTCGATCTCGAAGCTCACCATCAGCGGGATCAGCGCAAGCAACGCGCCCGCCGGCGCCGGAACGCCAGTGAAGAACGAGCCGGTCCAGACCGGCGGAGGCGTGTCGGAGACGAGGGCGGTATTGAAGCGCGCCAGTCGCAGCGCCGAGCAGATGGGAAACATCAGGGTCACCACCCAGCCCAGCGCGCCGCCATCCTTCAACGATGCCAGATACAGCACCAGTGCCGGCGTGACGCCGAAGCAGAGGAAGTCCGACAGCGAATCGAGTTCAGCGCCGAAGCGGCTGGCGACCCCCAGTCTGCGCGCGACGCGGCCGTCGAGAGCGTCGAAAATCGAGGCGACGATGATGGCGATGACGGCCAGGCGCATCTCGCCCTGCAGGGCGAAGCGGATGGACGTCAGCCCGGAACATAAGGCGGCGAGCGTCAGGATATTGGGAATCAGGCGATTGATCGAAAAGCCGTGCAGACGGCCTCGCCGCCCGGGGGAATCGCTGTCCATGGCAGCCTCCTAGAATTCGATCGCCAGGCGCGGCCCGGCCGCAACGGGGTCGAGTTCGGCCATGACCGTCTCGCCGCCGATCATGCGCTGCCCCGGAGCGACCAGCAAACGGGCGCCGGGCGGCAGGTAGAGGTCGGTGCGGCTGCCGAACCGGATATGGCCGAATCGCTCACCAGCCACGACCGTCTGTCCCGGCTTGACGTAGCAGACGATCCGGCGCGCCACCCAGCCGGCGATCTGCACGCAGCCGATCACCCGGCCATCGGGCCGGCGAAGGGCGAGCGCCATGCGCTCGTTCTCGTCGCTCGCCTTGTCGGCGGCGGCATTCAGAAACTTGCCGGGGCGATAGGCCACGACGTCGATCGACGCGGCACACGGGGCACGATTGATATGGACGTCGAAGACGCTGAGGAAGATCGAGACACGTGTCAGGGCCTCGCCACCCAGACCGAGTTCGGGCGGCGGCACCGCATCGACGATCATCTGTATTAGTCCGTCGGCCGGCGCGATCAGGAGGCCATCGTCCTGGGGCACGCCGCGCGGCGGATCGCGGAAGAAATAGATCGACCACAGCGTCAGGATCATCAGCGGCCAGAACAGCCACGCCGTGCCGGTCAACGCCGCGAGAAAGGTTGCGCCAGCGAACATGGCGATGAAGCGCCACCCGTCGGCGAGGATCGGCACGAAGAAATTGGCAAGCATGAACGCGCTCTCTCTCGCCCGGTAGCCGTCAATCGGCCTTGGGCAGGCTGAAGACTTGGCCCGGGTATATCAGATCAGGGTCGCGGATCTGATCTTTGTTGGCATTAAATATCTTGGTGTGATGCCAACCGAAGCCGTAGTGCGCACGCGCGATGTTCCAGAGATTGTCACCACGCACCACATAGAGCCGCCGGCTGCCACTGGCGACCGCCGGCAGGGCCACGCGTTCGAACGGCAACTCAAGGCGAGCAACAGGCTTGCCGTCCTTCGTCAGCCGATCGACGCGCAGCTTGTGCTTGCCGAGGTCGATGGGGCCGGACGGTTCGAGCCGCCATCGACCGTCCGGGCCGGCAGTACCTTCAGCGACAATCTTGTCATCGACATACACCCGCACGGCCGTTCCCGGGGTCGCCTGCCCAGTGATGGTGGTATGGCCGCGCTCATCGTAGTCCACTGTCGAGATCACCAGATCGCCCGATTTCGGAACGCCCGCCGAGGACGGCGGCTGGACCAGCGTGGTAGCGCCCTTGGGCGGCGCGATCATCACCAGCGTCTCCTCCTTGGAACCGGGCGCGCCGGCCGCTGGCGGCTGCGGGACGACAGCGATCACGACCTGTTCCGACGTGACGGGAGCACGCCCCTCGACATGCTGGATTACCCGCAGCTCGTGCTGGCCGGGAGCAAGCGGCGGCTCCTGGGCGATGATCACCCACTCGCCACGGGCATCGGCCACGGCGCTCGCGATTTCCTTGCCGCCGTCGAGCAAGAGGACCTTGGCGCCCGGCGCGGCCCGTCCGGCGACGACCGCCCGACCATCAGGCCCGATGCGGGCGACATCGAAACTCGGCATCGTGACTGCCTCGGAGGGCATCAGCGAGGCTTGGGGTGGCGCCGGTGGCGTCGCCGGTGCGGCCGGTGCGATAACCGCCGGTTTGGCAGCCAGGTCGATCACCGCCTGCTCGGTCAGCTTGCCGCGCCATGCGACCGCGAAGGCGGCAGCGATAACGGCCGCGCCGCCTCCGACTAGCCAGAAAACAGTGCGTGACATCACCCTCCCAACGGTGCGACGACCGACCGCCCTTGGCGTCGCGCCCCCTCTGGGCGAAATGATACCATGCCACCCCGGTCCGGAAAGACATCGGATCGACTGTAAAAAGAAGTCTCCGTGTCCAAGTCCACCCCCTCTTCCCCCAAACCTACGTCACTTTGCGTCTTCTGCGGTGCCCGCTTCGGTGTCGACCCGGCCACGCGCGATACTGCCGCCCAGTTGGGCGCGCTGCTGGCCCGCGAGGGCATAACGCTCGTCTATGGCGGCGGTGGCGTCGGCCTGATGGGGCTGGTGGCCAATGCCGCCCTGGCGGGCGGCGCGACCGTGATCGGCGTTATTCCCCAGTTCCTGCTGCAACGCGAGGCGGGCCATCCCGACCTGACCGAGACCGTGGTGGTGGAAACCATGCACGAGCGAAAACTGCAGATGTTTGAACGGTCGGACGCCTTTGTCGTCCTCCCCGGGGGCCTGGGCACGCTCGAGGAATTCTTCGAGGTCCTGTCCTGGCGGACACTCGGCCTGCACAGCAAGCCGATCGTGATCATCGACCAGGGGGGCTATTGGGAGCCCCTGGCGGCCCTGCTGCGGGGCGTGGTGGAGGGCGGTTTCGCCGAACGGACCCACCTCGACCATGTGGCCTTCGTGAGCGACCTCAAGGACGTCCTGCCTGCAATCGCGGCAATGCCGCATTCGGCCGGGTTTGAAAAGCGGCTGGACCGCGTCTGACGCGGTCGGACCGAGTGTGACCTTCCCGGCCCGCCGCCTTGCCGGCCGCTCCTGCTTCCCCTCAAATAAATCCCTCGCAAATGCTCGGGATGACCGCCACGGGCGGTCACTCCCACTCGGTCGTCCCTGGCGGCTTGCTCGTGATATCGCAGGTCACGAGGTTGATGCCGCGCACCTCGTTCATGGTGCGGCTGGCGACGCGGCCGAGGAAAGCGTGGTCAACCGGAAAATAATCGGCCGTTATTCCATCCGTTGAGGTAACAGCACGGAGCGCGCAGGCCTGATCGTAGGTGCGGCCGCGCCCATCCCGCCGGCGGTGCGGACCGGCAGCAGCGCGGCGACGACGCTGGATTCCACGCCTCCCGAGAGGCCGTAGACCATCTTGCCTTTGCCGACCTGCGCGCGCACCCGCGCGATCGCGCGCTCACAGCATCGTACCGACATATGCGAAGTCCTGCCCGTGCCGCGACAGGGCCATGTCGGTCCTCAAAAAGTCCTATTACCACCGGCAAAGCCCAAGCTTGACGCTTGGAAAAGATTGCCCGCGTGCCCTAGCGACATCGCCGTGTCGAAGATTGCCTTTGCCCTCACGGTGGTGCAACAAGACGGGCCATAATCAGCAATAGATCAACTCAGCCGAAACCAAAGCGGCGTACGGAGAAGCAGGTATGTCAGATCTCGAAATCGTCTGGACGAAAGTTGATGAAGCGCCCGGGCTTGCAACATTTTCCCTATTGCCGATCGTCGAGGCCTTCGTCGCGACAGCCGGCGTGAAGATGAAGCTGAAGGACATTTCGCTGACCGGCCGCATCATTGCCAACTTCCCCGACAAACTGACGCCAGCGCAAAAGATCAACGACGAACTCGCCGAACTCGGCAAACTTACGATGCGCCCCGAGGCCAACATCATCAAGCTGCCCAATATCTCTGCGTCGATCCCGCAGCTGAAGGCCGCGATCAAGGAGTTGCAGGGCAAGGGTTACGACGTACCGAACTATCCGGACAGCGACGCGACGCCAGCGGACAAGGAAATCCGCGCCCGCTACGGCAAGGTGCTCGGCAGCGCCGTCAATCCGGTGCTGCGCGAGGGCAATTCCGACCGCCGCGCCGCCGGCGCCGTGAAGCAGTACGCGCGCAAACATCCACACAAGATGGGCGCCTGGACCAAGGACTCGAAATCGCGCGTGGCGCACATGTCGGACGGCGACTTCTACGGTTCGGAGGTCGCGACGACCATTGCGGCGCCGACCAATGCCCGTATCGAGTTGGTCGGCGGCGATGGCGCGGTCACGGTGCTGAAGGCCAAGACGCCACTCAAGGCGGGCGAGATCATCGACGCGTCGGTGATGAACCGTAAGGCATTGCGTGCCTTCTACGCCGCGCAAATCGATGCCGCGAAGAAGGACGGCATCCTGTTTTCGCTGCACGTCAAGACGACCATGATGAAGATCTCCGATCCCATCCTGTTCGGTCATTGCGTTTCCGTGTTTTTCGCCGATGTGTTCGAGAAGCATGGCGCCACGCTCACGAGCCTGGGCGTCGATCCCGACAACGGCGTGGCCGACATGCTGACCCGGATCGAGACGTTGCCGGAGACTGAGAAGGCGGCGATCAAGGCCGATATCCAGGCCACCTACGCGAAGCGGCCCGGCCTCGCCATGGTCAATTCCGACCGGGGCATCACCAACCTGCACGTTCCGAGCGACGTGATCGTTGATGCATCGATGCCGGCGATGATCCGCGAGTCAGGGAAGATGTGGGGCCCTGACGGCAAGCTGCACGACGTCCTCGCCGCGATCCCCGATCGTTGCTACGCGACGCTGTTCCAGGTCGTCATCGAGGACTGCAAGGCGCATGGCGCCTTCGACCCGAAGACGATGGGCTCTGTGCCGAACGTGGGGTTGATGGCGCAGCAAGCCGAGGAGTATGGCTCACACGACAAGACCTTCGAGGTCGCCACGGCTGGAATGGTGCGCGTGGTCGCCGATGACGGCACGGTTCTGCTGTCAGTGCCGGTAGAAACCGGTGACGTCTTCCGGATGTGCCAGGTCAAGGATGAACCGATCCAGGATTGGGTCAAGCTCGGGGTGCGCCGCGCGCGCCTGAGCAACACCCCGGCGGTGTTCTGGCTCGACGCCAAGCGCGCGCATGACGCGCAGTTGATCGCCAAGGTCGAGAAGTACCTCAAGAACGAAGACACTTCGGGTCTGGATATCCGCATCCTTGCGCCGGTCGAGGCCATCAAGTTCTCGCTCGATCGCATCCGCAAGGGGCTCGACACTATCTCCGTCACCGGCAATGTGCTGCGCGACTACCTGACCGATCTGTTTCCGATCATGGAGCTGGGCACGTCGGCCAAGATGCTGTCGATCGTTCCGTTGCTGGCGGGCGGCGGGTTATTCGAGACCGGCGCCGGCGGTTCGGCGCCCAAGCATGTCGAGCAGTTCCGGCACGAAGGGTATCTGCGCTGGGATTCGCTGGGCGAATTCCTGGCGCTTGGCGCTTCGCTGGAACATCTGGCGCAGGCAACCGGGAACGAGGACGTGAAGGTCTTGGCCGAGACGCTCGATGAGGCCAACGGCAAGATCCTCGAGAACAACCGTTCGCCTGCACGGAAAGTCGGCGAACTGGATAATCGTGGCAGCCATTACTACCTGGCACTGTATTGGGCACAGGCGCTGGCCAAGCGGGACAACAGTACGGCACTGTCAGCCCGCTTCAAACCGCTGGCGGAGACGCTGGCGGCCAACGAGGCCAAGATTGATGCTGAGCTGATCGCCGCGCAGGGTAAGCCGGTGGATACTGGCGGTTATTATCTGCCCGATCAGGCCAAGACATCGGCAGGGATGCGGCCGAGTGCGACGTTGAACGCGGCACTCGCTGCTCTTTGACGCCGCGTCAGGTGGAACCGCCCCGGGCAGCCGGGGCGGCTCGCCAGAACCCCGCGCGCATTGAGACTTTTGAGGCGCGAAAGGAAGCATGATGGCGAAGATCAAGGTGAAGAACCCGATCGTCGAGATGGACGGCGACGAGATGACCCGGATCATCTGGAAGTTCATCAAGGACGAGCTGATCCTGCCGTACCTCGACATCGACCTGAAATACTACGATCTCGGCATCGAATATCGCGACCAGACCAACGACCAGGTGACGGTCGATTCGGCCAAGGCGACGCAAAAGTACGGCGTCGCCGTGAAGTGCGCCACCATCACGCCTGACGAAGACCGCGTGAAGGAGTTCAAGCTCAAGGAGATGTGGCGCTCGCCCAACGGCACGATCCGCAACATCATCGGCGGCACGATCTTCCGCGAGCCGATCGTCTGCAAGAACGTGCCGCGGCTGGTGCCGGGCTGGACGCATCCGATCGTGATGGGCCGCCACGCCTTCGGCGACCAGTATCGCGCCACCGATTTCCTCATCCCCGGCAAGGGCAAGCTCACGATCAAGTTCGAGGGCGAAGACGGCAAGGTGATCGAGCACAACGTCTACGACTTCCCCGGCAGCGGCATCGCCATGGCGATGTACAATCTCGACGACTCGATCATCGGCTTTGCGCGCAGCTCGTTCCTTTACGGTCTCAACCGCGGCTGGCCGGTCTATCTCTCGACCAAGAACACCATCCTCAAGCGCTATGACGGCCGCTTCAAGGACCTGTTCCAGAAGGTGTTCGACGAGGAGTTCGCCGACAAGTTCAAGGCCAAGAACATCGTCTACGAACACCGCCTGATCGACGATATGGTCGCCTCGGCGCTGAAGTGGCACGGCGAATTCGTGTGGGCCTGCAAGAACTACGACGGCGACGTGCAGTCCGACACCGTGGCCCAGGGCTTCGGCTCATTGGGCCTCATGACCTCGGTGCTGATGACGCCCGACGGCAAGACCGTCGAGGCCGAAGCGGCGCACGGCACCGTGACGCGACACTACCGCGAGCACCAGAAGGGCCGGCCGACCTCGACCAACCCGATCGCGTCGATCTTCGCCTGGACGCAGGGCCTCAAGTATCGCGGCCAGTTCGACGGCACGCCCGACGTCGTGAAGTTCGCCGACGCGCTCGAGAAGGTCTGCGTCGAGACCGTCGAAAGCGGCAAGATGACCAAGGATCTCGCGATCCTGATCGACAAGAACCAGCCTTTCCAGAACACCGAGGACTTCCTCGCCACGCTGGACGCCAACCTCAAGGCGAAGATGGCGACGTGGTAGTTGCCCATTGATCGTCGGAGGCGCCGACGGCTGCCGCACCGGCTGGGTGATCTGCCGGCGTGACACCGATGGCACTCTGGACGTCAGAGTCGTGAAGACCCTCGCAGAAGCCTGCGAGGGTCTTTCCATTTTGGCCGTCGACATGCCGATCGGCCTTACCGACACTCCCCGTCCTGGTCGCGCCTGCGAGGGTGAGGCGCGTGCCTTGATGCCGGGCAAGGCGAGTTCGGTCTTCCGGACGCCCTGCCGCCCTGCCCTCGCCGGTACGACGCATGCAGACGCCAACGCGATCAGCCGGAAGTTGGGCGTCGGACTGAACCAGCAGACCTTTCACCTGTTTCCCAAGATGCGCGAGATCGACGCGCTGATGCGCGCCAACAAGAAGCTCCGGCGCATCGTCCATGAGGCCCATCCCGAACTCGCCTTCACGCGCATGAACGGCGGCAAGCCGGTGCTTGCCAAGAAGCGCAAGCCAGAAGGCTTCGCGGAACGGCTTATGCTGCTCGCCCGGCACGGCTTCCGATGGAAGGTCGAAGCGCTGTCCGGCTCGGCGCGTGACGACGTGCTCGACGCCATCGCCGTCTGCCGAACAGCGACACTGATCGCCGAAGGAATGGCGACGCGCCTCGGTCCCGCGCGGGAACGCGACCGCTACGGCCTGCCGATGAACATCTGGTATTGAGCTACTCCGGCTTGATGCCCGCCGCCTGCAGCACCGGCACCCAGATCGGCGCCTGGATCTTGAGCCAGTCGCCGAGCTGCCGCGGCGTGCCGCCCATCGGCACGAAGCCGCGTTTGCGCAGGTCTTCCTTGCCCTCGGGTGTCGACACCGCGTCGTTGAGCGCGGTGTTGAGCTTGGTGATCGCGGCCGGCGGCGTGCCGGCCGGCGCCAGCAGCGTGTAGACGATCGTACCGTCGACGTCGCCCGCGCCCAGCTCCTTGAAGGTGGGAATGTCGGGCGCCACCGACGAGCGCTCCAGCGAGGCCATGGCATACGCCTTGAGTTTGCCGGCCGCGATCTGCGGCGCAACGCTGGTGATGCTCGACATGCCAAGCTTGATGTGGCCGCCCAACAGGTCGGTGATCAACGGACCGGTGCCGCGGAACGGCACGTGCGTGAGTTTGAGGCCGTTCAGCAGCGCGAACTGCTCGGTCGACATGTGCATCGGCGTCGTGAGGCCGGCCGTGCCGTACTGGACGGACCCCGGATTTGCCTTGGCTGCGGCAATGATCGCCTTGAGGTCGGGCCATGGCGCGTCGGCACTGCCGACCAGCACCGACTCCTGCTTGGCGATGAAGCCGACCGGCACGAACGCCGTCTTGGGATCGAAGCCGAGCTTGGCCACAGTGTAGGGATAGAGGACGAGATTGTTGCTACTGACGACCATCCAATGACCGTCGGCCGGCTGTTTGGCGACGAACTCGTGGGCGATGCTGCCGCCACCGCCGCCCTTGTTGTCGACGATGACGGTCTGCCCCAGGACGCGCTGCATCGGCTCCTGGATGGCGCGCGCGAGCGCATCGGTGCCGCCACCGGGCGGAAACGGTACCACGAGATGCACGGGTTGCGTGGAAAAGGTTTGGGCCCGCGCAGCGGAGCCCGCTGCCGCGACCGCACCAAGCGACGCGACAAACGCACGACGATAGACGCTCACTTGATTCCTCCCGAAACTTTCGGGAAGCCTAGCGTCCGGCAGACGGCGGCGATAGGCCTGCGTAGGGCCTCAGACCATCCCGAGCGCGTGCTTGTAGACGTCGAGCAGCGTCTCTTGCTCGGCACGATCGGCCGCATCCATCTGGCGGAGCGACACGACCTTTCGCATGGTCTTGACGTCGTAACCGACGCCCTTCGCTTCCGAATAGACATCCTTGATGTCGCCGCCGATGGCCTTGCGCTCCTCCTCGAGCTTCTCGATCCGCTCAACGAAGCTCTTCAGCCGGTCGGCCGAAATCGGCCCGGCCTTGGTCTTCTTGGAAACGGCGCTTCCGTCCGGCATGGCAACTACTCCTTGATCCATCGGGCGGACCATAGGAGCCGAGGCCGTGTCAGCTCAATGACGCTCTTGCAATGAAAGATGGGGATAACGGGGACCGTCCGGCCCGACCTCAGCCATGCTTGGGAAACGACTTCTCGAAGGCCTTCTTCTGGTCGCCCGAGGCCTCTTTTTGGTGCTTGGCCTTCCACTCGTCGTAGGGCATGCCGTAGACGACTTCGCGGGCCTTCGGGTCGGTGACCTCGATGCCCTGCTTGCCCGCTTCCTCGCGATACCAGCGCGACAGGCAATTGCGGCAGAAGCCCGCCAGATTCATCATATCGATGTTCTGGACGTCGGTGCGCTCCTGCAGATGGGCGACCAGCCGGCGGAAGGCGGCGGCTTCGAGATCTGTGCGGGTCTTGTCGTCCATGGCGATCTCCTGGGACGTTTGAGCCTTGCCTGCGGATATAGGCTCAGCTCAAGGCCGCTGCAACGGCGGCCCTGATCGCGGGCGCCAACCGTCGCCCCCAGGCGCGCGCTTCCTCAGGAGTGTCGATCAGGTCCTGGCGTACTTCGAGAGAACAGTGCGGCAGGCCGCGAGGCCGCGCGTGCGCATTGAGCGTATATTCGTAGGAGGCCCGCGCCGAGTAGGGTTGGTTGTCGCCGACCACCAGCGAAGGGTCATGCCGCAACTCGCTCAGCAACGGCTCAGGCAGACGCGGGTCGTCGTTCCACAGGACACCGACATGCCAGGGGCGCTGGAAGCCATGCATCACGGGCGTAAAACTGTGCATCACCAGCAAGGCAACCGCCCGGCCACCCGCTGTCAACCGGTCGAGGTGGCGGTCGACCTCGCGATGGTATGGCCAAAAGCAGGCTTCGGCGCGGGCATCGATGTCGGCCTTGGCGAGGTCGCGGTTCGCCGGCACTTCGGTACCGTCGCTGATCTCGGGAATCGATCCCTCACCGCCCGGCCAGCGGTTGCAGTCGATCACAAGTCGCGAATAGCCCGAGGCCACCAGCGGCGCATCGAGTATCGAAGCGAGTTCGATCGCGGCATCGAGGCCGCCGATGTCCCAGCCGATGTGACGCGCCAACTCGTTGCCGGAGATGCCGAGATCGCCCAGCGCCCTGGGGACGGCCTTGCTGGCATGGTCGCAGAGCAGAAGGAGCGGCGCCGCGCCCTTTTCATTGAAGACGGCGTACGGCGGCGGATCGCCGGATCCGAGGAGTTGTTGCATCGCGCCCCTATAGTGCGAAGATTGCACGAATGAAAGATGCCGACGCCCGCGCCCTGTTGCGCGACCTGTTCGATGCAGCGCTGGCCGCGGCCAGTCCCGCCACCTGCCTTGCGCCCTACATCGCCAAGCTGCGACCGCCGACAGGCCGGACGATCGTGATCGGCGCCGGCAAGGCGAGTGCCGCGATGGCGCGGGCGCTGGAAGATCAGTGGCCGCATCCGCTCGAGGGGCTCGTCGTCACCCGCTACGGCTATGGCGAGACCTGCAAGCGCATCGAAATCGTCGAAGCGGCACATCCCGTGCCCGACGAGAAGGGCCGCGCCGCCGCCGGCCGCATCCTCGAAAAGATGAAGGGCCTCACGGAAGACGATCTGGTGCTCTGCCTGATCTCCGGCGGCGCGTCGTCGCTGCTGGCGCTCCCGGCTCCTGGCCTGACGCTGGCCGATAAGCAGGAGGTCAATCGCGCGCTGCTGAAATCCGGTGCCAACATCGTCGAAATGAACACGGTGCGGAAACACCTCTCGGCCATCAAGGGCGGGCGGCTGGCCATCGCCGCCCAGCCGGCGCACGTGCTGTCGTGGCTGATCTCCGACGTGCCCAACGACGATCCGGGCGTGATCGGCTCCGGCCCCACCGTGGCCGACCGCACCACCTTCGCCGAGGCGCTGGCCGTCCTCGCCAGATACCGCATCGATCCGCCCGCCGCGGTGTGCGCTCATCTCGAAGCCGGTACAGCGGGCAAGATCGAGGAAACACCCAAGCCTGCCGATCCACGGCTGAGGCGCGTCGAGACGATCATCGTGGCCACGCCCAAGCGCTCGCTCGAGGCGGCCGCGGCAGTCGCCCGTTCACGGGGTTGCGTGGTGGTGATGCTGGGTGACAATCTTGAGGGTGAGGCACGCGAACTGGGCGCCGCCCACGCCCGGCGTGCCCTCGACCTCGTGAAGCGTGCCACCAAGCCCACGGTCGTCCTGTCCGGCGGCGAGACGACGGTGACGGTGCGAGGCAAGGGTCGTGGCGGTCGCAATGTCGAGTACCTTCTCGGCAAGGCGATCGAGGCCGATGGCGCGCCGCAGATCTGGGGGCTTGCCGCCGATACCGACGGCGTCGACGGCGCCGAGGAGATTGCGGGCGCGATCTTCACGCCCGATACGCTTGAACGCGCGCTTGCCAAGGGCCACGATCCCAAGGCCATGCTGCGCAACAACGACGGCCACAGCTTCTTCGAGAGCCTGGGAGACAGCCTGGTCACCGGACCAACCCGGACCAACGTCAACGATTTCCGCGCCACCCTGATCGTGCCCAACACATGACGACCTACACTGGCTCCTGCCACTGCGGTGCGCTGTCGATCCGCTTCGACTCAGAGAAGAAGCCTGAGGAGATGCGGGTCGGCCGTTGCGGCTGCAGCTTCTGCCGCCGTCATGGCGCGCGGACGACGGGAGAGCCGGCCGGGTCGGTCGAATTCCGCGCCAAGCCTGGCAGCCTCTCCCGCTACCGCTTTGGACTCGGCATCACCGACTACCTGCTTTGCGCCGCTTGCGGCACTTATGTGGGCGCCGTGATGCCGGATGAAGGCGGCACCATCGGCATCGTCAACGTCAACTCGCTCGACATTCGGGACACTTTCGACACCGCGCCCGCACTGCACCATTACGACGGCGAGGACGAGCCCCGACGCCGCAGCCGCCGCCGAAAGTTCTGGATGAAGGCGACCGTGATCGCCTAACGTCCCCCCATGGCTGTACTCGGAGTGATTGCCGACGATTTTACCGGCGCGACCGACATCGCGGGCATGCTGGTCAAGGGCGGCATGCGCACGATCCAGACGATCGGCGTGCCGCCCAAGGGCACGATCCCCGACGACGTCGATGCCGTCGTCGTGGCGCTCAAGACGCGCTCGATTCCAGCCCCAAATGCCATCGCCCAGTCACTCGAGGCGTTGAAAGTCCTCCAGGCGGTGGGCTGCGTCCGCTTCTTCTTCAAATACTGCTCGACCTTCGACTCGACGGACACCGGCAACATCGGCCCGGTGGGTGATGCTCTGCTCGATGCGCTGAAGACCAGGCAGGCGATCTATTGCCCCGCCTTTCCGGTGAACGGCCGCACGATCTTCTTCGGCTATCTGTTCGTGGGCGACGTGCTGCTCTCGGACTCGCACATGCGGCACCATCCGCTGACGCCGATGACCGATGCCAACCTGGTGCGCGTGCTCGCCCGTCAAACCAAGCACAAGGTCGGGTTGGTATCCCTGAAACAGGTGCAGTCCGGCTCGGCCGCGTTGCGGGCAGCGCTCGACAAGCTTGCCGCCGAGAACGTCCGCCATGTCGTCGTCGACGCCGTAGCCGACACCGATCTCGGCGTCATCGGCGAAGCCATCGGCGACGACGCTCTGGTGACCGGCGGCTCCGGCGTGGCACTCGGCCTGCCCGCAGCCTACCGCCGCCGCGGATTGCTTCAGCACAAGCCCAATGCCGACACGTTGCCGAAGGTCGGCGGCACGGCCGCGGTGCTGGCCGGCTCCTGCTCGGCGGCCACCCTCGGCCAGATCGCGGCTTTCAAGGGCCCGCACCTCGCCCTCGACACCGACGCCATCTGCCGCGGCGAGCCGGTCGGGGAGAAGGCGCTCGCCTGGGCAAAGGACAAACTCGGCAACGGACCGATCCTCCTTTCAGCCAGCGACACGCCGGAGTCGGTTAAGGCGCTGCAAGCAAAGTACGGCGTCGAAAAGTCGAGCCAGGCCATCGAGAAGACGATGGCTGCTCTGGCGCGCGGCCTGGTGGCTTCCGGCGTCGGACGCATGGTCGTCGCGGGTGGCGAGACCTCGGGCGCGGTCGTGGGGGCCCTCGATGTGACGGCGCTGCGCATCGGGCCTGAGATCGATCCCGGCGTGCCGTGGACGGCGTCGGTTGGAACCAAGCCGCTCCTGCTGGCGTTGAAGTCCGGCAATTTCGGCGCGCCGGATTTCTTCACCAAAGCCTTCGAGCGCCTATGAGCACCAAAGAGTCCAAGGCCCGCGACGAGATCTGTACGCTGGGCGCCAAGCTTGCGGCCCGCGGCCTCTGCCCCGGTACCTCGGGCAATATCAGTGTGCGCGTCGATGACGGCTGGCTGATGAGCCCGACCAACTCGTCGCTGGGCGAGCTTGATCCCGGCCAGCTCTCGAAGCTCGACCTCTCGGGCAAGCATGTGGCGGGCGATCCACCGACGAAAGAGGCGCTGCTGCATCGCTCGGTCTACGACGTGCGGCCCAAGGACCGCGCCATCGTGCATCTGCATTGCACGCATGCCGTGGCGATCTCCTGCCTCGATCCGTCGTGCCACCACAATGCCGAAAGCACGCTGCCGCCGATCACGCCCTACTTCGTGATGCGCGTCGGCAAGCTGCCGCTGGTGCCCTACTTCAAGCCGGGCGACCCCAAGCTCGCCGATGCCATTCGCGAATATGCGACGGGCCATCGCGCCGTGCTGCTGGCCAACCACGGCCCCGTGGTCGCAGGCACCTCTCTGTCGGCCGCCTCCGCCTCGATCGAGGAACTGGAGGAAACCGCCAAGCTTCACCTGCTGCTGCAGGGATTAAAAGTCCGTACGCTTTCGGACGCACAGGTACGCGACGTCGAAGAAGCTTTTCCCTCCTGATCGGACAAGACAAATGCCCAAGCTCGCCGCCAATCTGTCGTGGATCTACCAGGAGGTGCCGTTCCTGCAGCGCTTTGGTACCGCCGCGGCGCATGGCTTCAAGGCGGTCGAAATCCTGTTTCCTTACGAGGCACCGGCCGCCGACATCGCGGCCGAGCTCAAGAAACACAAGCTCACGCAGGCGCTGTTCAATCTGCCACCGGGCGACTGGAGCAAGGGCGAGCGCGGGCTCGCTGCCCTGCCCGGCCGCGAGGCCGAGTTTACCGCTGCCCTCGAGAAGGCGCTCGACTACGCCAAGGTGCTGGAATGCCGGACCCTGCATGTCATGTCGGGCATGATCGCGCCAGGGGCGGACACCAAGGCGATGCATCGCACCTTCGTCTCGAACCTCAAGAAGGTCTGTGACCGCACGGCCAAGAGCGGCCTCACGATCGTGCTGGAGCCGATCAACCACCGCGACATTCCCGGCTACTTCACCAACACGACCGACCAGGTAAAGCAGATCATCGACGAAGTGGGCGCGCCGCATCTGCGCCTGCAGCTCGATCTCTATCATATGCAGGTGACCGAAGGTGACCTGCAGAAGCGCACCGAGCGCCTGTTCCCGATCACCGCCCATGTCCAGATCGCCGGCAATCCCGATCGCAACGAGCCCGACGTCGGTGAGGCCAATCACCTCTACCTGCTCGATGTGCTCGACCGGCTGGGCTACCAGGGCTACGTCGGCCTGGAATACAAGCCCAGGACAACGACCGGTGCCGGCCTCGGCTGGGCGGCGAAATACGGCATCAAGGCCTGATCCATGACAGACAAGAACACGCCGGTGGTCGCCTTCGTCGGACTGGGCTCGATGGGCCTCGGCATGGCGAAGAACCTCCTCAAGCACGGGCACAAGGTAATCGGCGTCGATCCGAGCACCGTCGCGCGCGAGGCCTTCACGGCAGCGGGCGGCACGACCGCGGCGACGCCGGCCGCCGCGGCTGCGGGCGCCGACGTGGTGGTCGTTGCCGTCGTGAACGCCCAGCAGGTCGAGGCCGTGCTCTATGGCGACGGTGGCGCCGTGGCGTCGCTGCGCAAGAGCGGCTTGGTCATGCAGTGTGCGACCGTTCCAACCGCCTTCGCCCGCACGCTGGGCGAGCGACTCGCCGGAAGCGGCCACATGCTGCTCGACGCGCCGATGTCGGGTGGCCGCGCCCGCGCCGAGTCGGGCGAACTCACCTTCATGGCCTCCGGCGCGCCGCAGGCATTCGCCACTGCCGAGTCGATTCTTTCGGCGACCTCGGCCAAGGTCTTTCGCCTGGGCGACGCCGCCGGCATCGGCTCGCTGGTGAAGACGGTGAACCAGTTGCTGGCCGGCGTTCACATCGCCACCGCTGCCGAAGCCATGGCGCTCGCCGCCAAGGCCGGCGCCGACACGCGCGCCGTCTACGAGGTGATCTCGGCCAGCGCCGGCAATTCCTGGATGTTCGAAAATCGCGTGCCGCACATGCTCGACGACGATTTCTCGCCGCTGTCGGCGGTCGAAATCTTCGTGAAAGATCTCGGTCTGGTGCTGAATACCGGACACGAACATCGCCTGCCCTTGCCCATGGCGGCTGCCGCCCATCAGCTTTTCCTGGCCGCATCGGGCGCCGGCTGGGGCCGGCTGGATGACGCCGCCGTGGTAAAGGTCTACGAGCAGGCGGGTGACTTCAAAGTGTCGTCACCGAAGAAGTAGACTGGAGCCGATGCGTCGCCAGCGTTTCACCAAGATCGTCGCCACCCTCGGGCCCGCCAGCTCGACGCCCGAACGCCTGCGCGAGCTGTTCGAGGCCGGTGCCGACGTCTTCCGTCTCAACTTTAGCCACGGCATGCCCGAGGATCACCGGCAGCGGGTCGCCCAGCTGCGCGCCCTGGAGAAACAGTACAATCACCCCATCGCCATCCTGATGGACCTGCAGGGCCCCAAGCTGCGGCTGGGCGTGATCGGCAAGCAGCCGATGGAACTCAAGAAGGGCCAGAAGCTGCGCTTCGACATGGACCCCAAGCCGGCCACGGCCAAGCGCGTGCCGCTGCTCCATCCCGAGATCTTCGAGGCCGCCAAGCCGGGCGGGCTGCTGCTGATCGACGACGGCAAGGTTCGGCTCAGGATCATTGCCCACGACAAGGACACGATCGACGCCGAGGTCGAAGTCGCGGGCCAGATCAGCGACCGCAAGGGCGTCAACCTGCCCAATCTCGTGCTGCCGATGTCGCCGATGACACCGAAGGACCACAAGGACCTCGCTTTCGGCCTGTCGCTCGGCGTCGACTGGGTGGCGCTCTCCTTCGTGCAGCATGCCCACGACATCGCCGAGCTGAAAAAGCTGGTGTCCGGTCGCGCCGCGGTGATGGCCAAGCTCGAGAAGCCGGCCGCCATCGATCACCTCGATGAGATCATCGAGCAGAGCGACGGCATCATGGTGGCGCGCGGCGATCTCGGCGTGGAAATGCCACCCGAAGCGGTGCCACCGCTACAGAAGCGCATTCTCGCCGCCTGCCGCGTGGCCGGAAAGCCCGCCATCGTGGCGACGCAGATGCTGGACTCGATGGTCCACTCGCCGACGCCGACTCGGGCCGAGGCCTCGGATGTCGCCACCGCCGTCTATGACGGCACCGACGCGGTCATGCTCTCGGCCGAATCGGCGTCGGGCGACTATCCGATCGAGGCCGTCACCATCATGGACCGCATCATCCGCGCCGCCGAAGGCGACCCGCTCTACCGCCGCCTGATGGATGCGAGCCGCCACGAGCCCGAGGCCACCACCGCCGACGCCATCAGCGCCGCCGCGCGGCAATGCGCGCATACGCTGTCGGCGGCGGCCATCGTCACCTACACCAACACCGGCTCGACCACTCTCCGCGCTGCGCGCGAGCGGCCCGACGTCCGCATCCTCTGCCTGACACCCAATCCCAACACGGCGCGGCGCATGACGCTCACCTGGGGCGTCCATCCGGTTCATGCAGAAGACGCGCATAATTTCGCCGACATGGTGCAACGCGCCGTGCGGGTGGCACGCCAGGAGGAAATCGCCAAAGAAGGCGAGCGCCTCGTGATCACCGCCGGCGTACCTTTCGGCACGCCGGGAGCGACCAACATCCTGCGCATCGCCTACGTCTGACATCCCTCGGGGATGGATCTTGGGGATGACAGGGCCTCTCCAGCCGTAATCTCTCGTGAAGACCCAACGAGAGGTTGCCATGCTCCGCCGTTCTTTCGCCTTACTTCTTCTCGCATCCAGCCCGGCTCTGGCCCAGACCAACAACGGCGAACAGAACCGCCCGCCCCGCCGCGAACCGCCGTTCGACCAGATCGCCCAGGACCTCGGCATTCCCGTCGACCGCGTGCGCGATGCCTTCCGTAAGGTGGGACCGCCCGCCCGAACCGAGCAGCCGCCGACCGAAGCCC
>JAUXST010000255.1 GCA_030679805.1 Reyranella sp.
TCATTGTCTTCTCCCAGTTGTCAAAGTCACCACTTCGGCCGGCGGATTGACTGCGGCCAGTCCCGGCTTCACCAGCTTCAACCGCCGGGGATCGTAGCCGTGTTCGGCGATCTCCTGGTCGAAGGCCCTTGAGCGGTTGACCAGGAACTCCACCAGGTGATTGCGGATGGCGTAGTACTGCGGATGCTTGTGCAGGTCGTTCCGGTGCCGCTCGTTCCTCGGCATGGTGTTGACCACGATCTCGGCGATTTTGGCGCCCGGCCCGTTGGTCATCAGGACGATCCTGTCGGCCAGCAGAATCGCCTCGTCGACGTCGTGGGTGATCATGAACACGGTCTGGTTGGTGTCGGCGCAGATGCGCAGCACCTCGTCCTGCAGCATGCCGCGCGTCAGCGCATCCAGCGCACTGAACGGCTCGTCCATCAACAGCATCTTGGGTTGGATTGAGAGCGCGCGGGCGATGCCGACGCGCTGCTTCATGCCGCCCGAGAGCTGGGACGGCCGCTTGTTCTCCGCGCCTTTCAGCCCGACCAGCTCGATGAAGCGGCGGGAGTGGTCGTGCACTCGGGTGCGGTCCCACTTGGGCCAGCGCGAGGAGACGGCGAAGGCGATGTTGCCCATCACCGTCAGCCACGGCAGCAACGCGTGACCCTGGAAGATCACGGCACGGTCGAGGCTGGGGCCGTCGATCTCGCGGTTGTCGACGATGACGGCGCCTTCGCTCGGCTGATCGAGGCCGGCCAGCACGTTCAGGATCGTGGTCTTGCCGCAGCCGGAATGGCCGATCAGGCAGCAGAATTCGCCCTTGTCGACGCCGAACCAGATGTTCTCGAACACCGCGGGCTGGCTGGAATCGCCGAAGCGGCGGGCGAGGCCCTCGACGCTGATCAGGGGACGGTGCTCCATGGCGCCTACTCCGGATAAGTGACGAGCTTGGTGAGGTACGCCAGGCCCTGGTCGAGCAGGAGGCCGACCAGGCCGATCAGCAGGATCGCGGTCACGATGTTGGCGATCGAGAGGTTGTTCCACTCGTTCCACACGAAGTAGCCGATGCCGGTGCCGCCCACGAGCATTTCGGCCGCCACGATGACCAGCCAGGCGATGCCGACGGAGATGCGCATTCCGGTCATGATGGTGGGCGCCGCCGCCGGCAGGATCACCTTGAAGGCGGTGCGGAACGGCCCGACCTCGAGCGTGCGCGCCACGTTCAGCCATTCGCGGCGCACGCTCGCCACGCCAAAAGCGGTGTTGATCAGCATCGGCCACACCGAGCAGATGAAGATGACGAAAATCGAGGAGATGGCGCTGTCCTTGATCGTGTAGAGGGCGAGCGGCATCCAGGCGAGCGGCGATACCGGCTTCAGGATCTGGATGAAGGGATCGAGCGCGCGGTAGACCAGAGGCGACATGCCGATCAGGAAGCCCAGCGGCACCGCGGCAAGTGCCGCCAGGCCGAAGCCCAGCAGCACGCGGCCCAGCGAATAGGCGAGCTGGATGCCGATGCCCTTGTCGTTGCTGCCGCGGATGTAGAACGGGTCGGCGAGGTGCTTCCAGATCGTGGCACCGATGTCGGCCGGCGTCGGCATCGACGACTTGGTGCCGGTGGCCGCGGCGGCCCCCACCAGCTTGGCGTATTCCGGATCCATCGCCGGGCCGGTGCCCGCCGTCGGCAGCGTGGCGATCTGCCAGATCCCGACGATGGCCACGAAGATCAGCAGCGACAGCAGGCCCGCCCGCAAGCCGAGCGAGTTCTTGAAGGCCGTCACCGCCTCAGCTCCGCTTGATGGCGAAGCTGTTGATGTACTCGGCGGGCTTGGCGGGATCGAACGGCTTGCCCATGACGACGATGGTCTTCTTCGTCGGATCGGGCGGCGTCATGCCCATCTCCTTCATCATCGCCGCCGTGTCGGTGGCGAGGAAGACGTCGGAGGCGACCTTGGCGTAGTCGACATCGGCCTTGAGCTGACCCCAGCGCTTCATCTGCGTCAGGATCCAGATGGCAAACTGGTTCCAGGGGAACGGATCGAAGTCGATGCGGTTGGGATCCTTCTTCACGCCGCCGAGACCATCGGCATAGGTGCCGGTCAGGATCTGCTCCAGCACCGTCTCGGGCTGGTTCAGGTAGTTGGTCGGCGCGATCGCCTTGGCGATCTCCTTGCGGTTCTCCGCCTTGTGGGCGTAGGCCGTCGCCTCGATGATCGACTTCAGGAGCGCGCGGTAGCTGTTGGGGTTCTGAGTGGCGAATTCCTTGCTGACGGTGAAGGCGCAGCACGGATGGCCGTCCCACAGCTCCTTGGTCAGCAGATGGATGAAGCCGATACCGTCGAACACGGCACGCTGGTTGAACGGATCGGGACCCAGGAAGCCGTCGATATTGTCGGCGCGCAGGTTGGCCACCATCTCGGGCGGCGGCACCGAGCGGATCGAGATGTCCTTGTCGGGATCGAGGCCCGCCTCGGCCACGTAGTAGCGCAGCAGGTAGTTGTGCATCGAGAAATCGAACGGCACGGCAAAGCGGAAGCCC
>JAUXST010000269.1 GCA_030679805.1 Reyranella sp.
GGATTGTAGATACGCATGAAGACGTCGGCGTCGCGCTCGGTCGGTGCCTCCAGCACGATGAGCTGGTCGCAGCCCACGCCCAGGCGCCGGTCGGCGATGGCGCGACGGCGCTCCAGCGTGAGATCGAGCGCCATGGCGCGCGCGTCCAGGACCACGAAGTCGTTGCCCAGCCCGTGCATTTTCAAGAACGGCGTTCTGCTCATGCGGCGCTATATGGCCGTTCGACCGGGCCAGCGCAACGAGCGCGGCCGCACCTGCCCGGCATGGGCGCCACCCACTTCCCGGACATCGAGGGTGGCCAGGCGCTTGGTGTATATCGTGAGGTGCAGGATGCCGAGCGCCTCGTAGGGCATGGCGGGCTCGACGAACAGGCCGCGGTCGGCGTCCCAGGCCGGCGTCGCGTGATGGACCGGCCAGTTGCAGCGGCTGGGCAACGGCTCGCAGTCGAAGCCCCTGTCGTAGACCATCACGTTGAGCGCGATCTGGTCGGTCATGTCGGTAGATCGCTGCAACGCCTCGCCCAGCAGGTCCGCCCAGGCCCGCCAGTGCGGCGCATCGGCGGGCAGCGCAAAGACGCCGGCGTTGATCAGCGGATAGCGCACCAGCCGCTCGGCCGTCGCCCTGTCAAAACAGGCTTCGAAGGCCGCGCCATTGATCGTCGAGAATTCCTTCCAGGCGTGACGATAGTGCCGCATCGAGCGATGGATCTCAGGCGCCACGGCGAGCTTGCCGGTGCGCGCCGCCGCGAGGAACAGCGCGATGGCGTCGCCCTGCTGCACCCAGCAATCGCCGTCGATCCAGAGGTAGAGATCGAAGCCTGGAAAATAGCGCGGCAGGAATGGCCGTGCCGTCAGCGCCTTGTAGCCGTCCTTCAATTTCTCGCGGCCGGGAAAGTCGAAATCCCATTCCGGCACCACAAGGATGGCATCGTGCGCGCGGCACCAGGCGCGCTGCTCTTCCGTCAGGCCGCAATCGAGGATGCCGAGCGACAGCGCACGGCCTTCCGCGCTCGCCTGCAGCGAGCCGATGCAGTCGCGCATCAGGTCGAAATAGTTGGCGTCGCCGCCGGTGATCGCGATGGTTCGTTCCGACACGTGGTCAGGATGGCGCATCGGGACTTTGCTGTCGCCTGCGTTTCCGCCACAGTCGGCGGGCGGAGGAAATTCCATGGCCAAGCATGTCGACTATTACGTTTCGCTGAACTCGCCCTGGACCTATCTCGGCGCGGCGCGCTTCGACGCCATGGCCAGGAAGTACGGCGCCAGCGTCACCATCTGGCCGGTCGATTTCGGGTCGGTGTTCGCTGTATCGGGGGGCCTGCCGCTGCCCAAGCGGGCGCCGCAGCGCCAAGCCTATCGCATGATGGAGCTGAAGCGCTGGCGCGCCCAGACAGGCGTCAAGCTGACCCTCGAACCCAAGTTCTTTCCCTGCAACGAATTGCCCGCGGCCAAGTGCGTCATCGCCTTGCGCGAGCAGGGTCGTATGGCCGACGCGATCAGGGTCGCGCACGCCGTGATGGCCGCGCTCTGGGCCGAGGAGAAGAACCCCGGCGATCCCGCGACATTGAAGCAGATCCTGACCGACTGCGGCCTCGACGCCGACGCCGTGATCAAGGCGAGCGAAGCGCCCGAGATGGCCGACAAGCGCGAGGCCTACACCAGGCACGCGATCGCCCAGAACGTCTTCGGCGCGCCGTCTTTCGTCATCGACGGCGAGATCTTCTGGGGCCAGGACCGGCTCGATTTCGTCGATCGCAAGCTCGCCTCCTAGAACGCC
>JAUXST010000276.1 GCA_030679805.1 Reyranella sp.
CCGGGGAAAAATGGCGCAACGATGTTGGTTGCTGAAAATCTGTCATCCCGAGCGAAGCGAGGGATCTCTAAGGCCACCGATAAATATCCCTCGCTTCGCTCGGGATGACAGAGTGCGTGAAACCGAGACGATCTAACGGGGGAGGAAAAGAAATCTGAACTCCATCCGCGTCGGAAAGACTCTAGGCCGCCTTCTTCACCAGCGTCTCGATTTCGCCCAGGCGCCCGGGAATCTTCTCGGGGCGCTGGCTGCCCAGCATCATCACCAGCCGGTCGACACCCAGCTCGGCATAGGCGTCGAGCGTCTCGGGGCCGGCTGTCATCGGCGGCGTGATGACGATCTCGAAATTCTTGTCGCGCTTGCGGCCGGCCTTGGCGAACGCCGCGTCGAGCTTGGCCAGCATACCCTTGGTGCGCTCCGGATCGAGGTTGAAGCCGTACCAGCCGGCGCCGAAGCGCACGGCGCGGCGGAAGGCGGCATCGGCATAGCCGCCGACGATGATCGGCACGTGCGGCTTCTGGATCGGCTTGGGATCGAGCCGCATGGTCTCGAACTTCACCCACTTGCCGGCGAAATCGACGACGGGCTCGGTCCACAGACGGCGCATCACTTCCAGGAACTCGTCGCAGCGCGCGCCGCGATCTTCCCAGCGGTAGCCGCAGGCCTCGACCTCCTCCTTGTTCCAGCCGACGCCGATGCCGAAATCGACACGGCCATCCGTCAGCCAGTCGAGCGTGCACATCTCCTTGGCGGTGTAGATCGGGTTGCGCTGCGGCACGAGGGCGACGCCGGTGCCGAGGCGGAGCTTGGTGGTGGCTGCCGCCAGGAAGCCGAAGGTCGCCGTGACGTCGAGCATGCCGCCGCCGTCGGGGACGGGAATGCGGCCGTCCTTCGAGCCGGGATAGCCATAGGTATTCTTGTCGAACAGCGCCACGTGCTCGCCCATCCAGATCGACTCGAGGCCGCTGCCTTCGGCGCGTCGGCCGAAGTCACGGATCATCTGCGGTGTCGCGAGCGGCGACATGAAGGTGGCGAAGACTCCGATTTTCATGATGTTTCCTCCGGGAATGACCGTCTTATACTCCGCGCCATGACCCAGACCCATAAATTCCGCGGCCTCGCCCTCCACACCTGGACAGTGGACACCACCAACCTCGAGGGCGCGCTCGCTGCCGCCAGGGCCGGGGGCTTCGACGCGGTCGAACTGCGCCGCGTCGACTTCGTGCGCCATCCGGATGCGCTTGCCCTCGTGAGGAAGAGCGGTCTGCCGGTTGCCTGCGTCGGCGTGGAGCCCGGCTGGATCTTTTCCACCAAAGGCCCGGAGCAGGAGCGGCTGTTCGGGGTGTTCCGCGAGAGCTGTCAGGCTGCCGTGGCACTCGGCTGTCCGACATTGATGAGCGCTATCGGTCCGGGGACTGCAAGCCTCGAAGAGGTGATCGCCAACATCCGTCGCGCCGGTAGCATCGCCGCCGAGTTCAAGCTGAGGCTGGCCCTCGAGTACCAATTCCAGCATCCGGTCGTGAAGAGCCTCGACATCCTGCGCGACCTCATCGCCAAGGCGGGCGAAAAGAGCGTCGGCCTGCTGCTCGATGCCTATCACCTCCAGCGCGGCGGCCGGCCCGGCGGCGGCTTCTCCGACGTGCCCGAGGCGGAAATCTTCTATGTCCAGTTCAGCGACGTGCCGGACGCGCCGCCCAACGGGCCGCCGCCGGTCGATCGCCTGCCGCCGGGGCAGGGCGTCGTGCGCTGGACCGAGCTGTTCCAGCTCCTCGCCGCCAAGAATTATGCGGGCTACCTCAGCTACGAGGCGCCCAATCCTGCCCACTGGCAGCGAGCCGCGGCCGATGTCGCGGACGAGGGCGCCCGCGCCGCACGACGCGCCCTGACGCAGGCCTTCGACCGCTAATCCGCAACGATGCCGTCTCTGCGCACGTCCGTTCTGATCGTCGGCGGCGGGCCGGTCGGCTCGACCCTGGCGCTCGACCTGGCGTCGCGCGGCATCGACGTGATCGTGGCCGAGCAGAATCCGCCGGGCCACCTGCCGGGCGTCAAATGCAACCACGTCGCCGCGCGCACGATGGAGATCTTCCGTCGCCTCGGCGTCGTGGATCTGGTGCGCAACACCGGCCTGCCGGCCGACCACGCCAACGACGTCGCCTTCCGCACCACCGCCGTGGGTACCGAGTTCGCGCGCATCCACATTCCTTGCCGGCGCGACCGCTACACCGACAAGACCGGTCCCGACGGCTGGTGGCCGACGCCGGAGCCGCCGCATCGCATCAACCAGATCTATCTCGATCCCCTGCTGGCCGCCCAGGCGGCGGCACATCCCGGGGTGCGCTTCCTGAACCTGACGCGCGTGCTTGGCTTCACTCAGAACGACGCCGGCGTCACCGCCGAAACGGAGGATATTGCAGGCGGCGGCAGGCGCCTGATCGAATGCGCCTACATCGTGGGCTGCGACGGCGCCTCGTCGATGGTCCGCCACGGGATCGGCGCGCGCATGACCGGCGACGCCCAGATCGGCCGCACCCAGTCGAGCTACATCCGCGCTCCGGGACTCGCTGCGCGCATGCAGGCCACCCCCGCCTGGTCGACACAGGTCATGAACCCGCGCCGCAGCGCCAACATGTTCGCTGTCGACGGACGCGAGACCTGGCTGGTCCACAACTATCTGCGGCCCGACGAAGCCGACTTCGACGCCATCGATGGCGACGCCTGCCTGCGCCACATCCTGGGCGTCGACAGCGCCTTCGATTACGCACTCATCAGCCACGAGAACTGGATCGGCCGCCGCCTGCTGGCCGATCGCTTCCGCGACCGTCGCGCCTTCGTCTGCGGCGACGCCGCCCACATCTGGGCGCCCTTCGCCGGCTACGGGATGAACGCCGGCATCGCCGATGCGACCAACCTCGCCTGGATGCTGGCGGGTGTCGTGAAGGGCTGGGCCGATCCCGCGATCCTGGCAGCGCACGAGGCCGAGCGCTGGCCGATCACCGAGCAGGTCTCCAAATACGCCATGGGCACCGCGCTGGCGCTCGCCCGCGCCCGTGCCGAGGTACCGGTCGACATCGAGGCGGCGGGCCCCGCGGGCGATGCCGTGCGCGCCACGTTGGGCCGCCAGCTCCTCTACATGCACACGCCACAGTTCTGTTGCGGCGGGCTCAACTTCGGTTCGTTCTACGACCGCTCGCCGATCGTGGCCTATGATGGCGAGCGGGCACCTGCCTACACGATGGACAGCTTTACGCCGTCGACCGTGCCGGGCTGCCGCACGCCGCATCTCTGGTTGGAAGATGAGCGCTCGCTCTACGACGTGGTTGGCCCGGGCTTCACGCTGCTGCGCTTCGATCGCGCGATCGAAGTGACGGGCCTCGTCGAAGCCGCCGCCCTGCGCGGCGTGCCGCTGGCGGTGCTCGACCTGGCGCCGCAGCCGCCCTTCCGCGAAAAGCTCGTGCTCTCGCGCCCCGACCAGCACATCGCCTGGCGTGGCGATGCGCTGCCCGCCGATCCGCTCCGTCTGATCGACCTGGTCCGCGGCGCCGGGCCGGCAAGCGCCTGAAGGGGCCGGCCGCGATTGACCTGCGTCAATGCCGCAAGCGCGCCCGTACGCTCGGATGGACATCCAATGAGAATGATGAATCTTCTGGCGGCTGCCGGCGTTGTCGCCCTGTCCGCGTCGGCGGCGCAGGCGCAAAGCGCGGACGTTGCACGCGGCCAAGCCTTCGCCCGGGCCAATTGCGCCACCTGCCATGCGATCGGCCGCACGGGCGAGAGCCCATTGCGCGCGGCGCCGTCCTTCCGCACGCTGCATTTCCGCTATCCGGTCGAGAACCTCGCGGAGTCGCTCGCCGAGGGCATCGTGACCGCGCATCCGGGCATGCCGCAGTTCCGGCTGGAGGTCGGCGAGATCGGCGACCTCATCGCCTATCTGAAGACCCTCGAGGGATGAAGGGGAGACGCATGCGACGCCTGATGGCCATCTTCCTGGTGCTTCTGCTGCCGCTGCCCGTGGCGGCGCAAGGTCCCAACGATGGGCGTCCGCTGGCCGAGCGCTGGTGCATGGCGTGCCACGTCATCGAACGCGAGCCGCCGACCGCCGTGCCCGATCGCGGCCCGAGCTTCCCGGTGATCGCGGCCCGGCCTTCGACGACGCCGGAGTCGCTGCGCCGCTACCTGTCGACGGGCCACACCCACATGCCGGACTTCGCCCTCAGCCGCTACGAGAGCGACGCCCTGATCGCCTACATCCTGAGCCTGCGCTAGCGGAGGGCACCCCGATGACGTTTCACAAGAAGATCCTCGACTGGCAGGCCGCCCACCCGACCTTCACCTGGATCGCCTGGGCCATCGTCTGGGCCTTCATTCTCGTGCTGCTGTTCAAGCCGACGAAGACGTCGCTGTTTTAGGGGCTCTGCACAATGATTTTGACGGTTTGAGATTCCAGTATC
>JAUXST010000288.1 GCA_030679805.1 Reyranella sp.
GCCACCTTATCCGTTGGAGAGTATGGATGCCGGTCATCAACCGCATTGCGTCGTTTCACAAGGACATGACCGCTTGGCGGCATGACATCCACAGTCATCCCGAAACGGCTTTCGAGGAAGTGCGGACGGCCGATATTGTCGCCGAAAAGCTGGAGTCCTTCGGGCTGGAAGTTCACCGCGGCCTGGCCAAGACCTGCGTGGTCGGCGTGTTGCGGTCGGGCACCACGAAGCGGGCGATCGGGCTGCGCGCCGACATGGACGCGCTCGACGTGCATGAGACCAACGACTTCGACCACAAGTCGACGATCGCGGGCAAAATGCACGCCTGCGGCCACGACGGCCACACCGTGATGCTGCTGGGCGCGGCCAAGTACCTGGCCGAGACCAGGAATTTCGACGGTACCGTCTACTTCATCTTCCAACCGGCCGAGGAGAACGAGGGTGGCGGGCGCGTCATGGTGGAGGAGGGGCTGTTCGACAAGTTCCCGGTCGAGGGCGTCTACGGCATGCACAACATCCCGGGGATTCCGGTCGGCAAGTTCGCCGTCCGTCCCGGTCCGATGATGGCCGCCTACGACATCTTCGAGGTCGTCATCAAGGGCGTGGGCGCGCACGGCGCCATGCCGCACCATGGCATCGATCCGGTGGTGGTTGGCGCCCATATCGTGACGGCGCTGCAGTCGATCGTGGCGCGCAATGTCGACCCGATGGATACGGCCGTGGTCTCGACGACGCAGATCCATGCCGGCGATACCTGGAACGTCATCCCGCAGGAATGCGTGCTGCGCGGCACGGTCCGCACCTTCAAGAAGCCAGTGCAGGACATGATCGAGAAGAATATCGAGAAGGTGTCGCGCAATGTCGCCGCCGGCTTCGGTGCCGAAGTGATCAAGTGGCGCTACGAGCGGCGTTATCCCGCGACCGTGAACAGTGTGCAGGAGACCGAGTTCGCGGCCCATGCGGCGTCGGCGCTGGTCGGCCTGGAGAATGTCAACCGCAACCCGACGCCCGCCATGGGCAGCGAAGATTTCGCCTGGATGCTTCTCAAGAGGCCCGGCTGCTACATCTGGATCGGCAACGGCGACGGCACGGGCAGCTGCATGGTCCACAACCCGGGCTACGACTTCAACGACGAGATCCTGCCGATCGGGGCATCGTACTGGGCGACGCTGGTCGAGCAGCAGCTCGCCCGTCAGGCCGTGCCGCAGGCGGCGGAATAGGCGTCGGCTGACCAACGGCGCGGAGAGAGCCGTCGCTTTTCAATGATGCATCCTTACCGGCATGAGCGGATAGGCTTGGCGACGATCCACGGCAAGGATCTCGCCGTGGCGCCGCCGTTCCGTCGCCTGCTGGGCGCCGAGATCGTGACCGCGCCCGACGTCGACACCGACTCGCTGGGGACTTTTTCCGGCGAGATCGCCCGGCCCGCGCCCATCGTCGAGACCTGTGCGCTCAAGGCCGAACTCGCCTTCCGCACCATGGATGTCGACTGCGCGATCGCCAGCGAAGGCAGCTACGGCCCGATCGACCGTCTCCCGTTCAGGCCATCCGGCGTGGAAATCATGGCCTTCGTCGATCGCCGCCGCGGACTCAGGATCATCGAGACGCTGGCCACCCACCGCACCAACTGGCGCCTTTTCTCGTTCGCGGCCGGCGATCCTGACGTGCGGGCGGCGGCGACCGCTCTGGGCTTTCCCGAGTACGGAGTGTTCGTCATCGCCAACAAGGACCGTAGCCGGCAGATCAAGGGGCTCGCCAGCCTGGACGAGGTCGTGGCGGCGGTCGACCGGGAGGCCAACCGCTCTGAAGACGGCACCGCGATCCTGATTGCCGACATGCGTGCGCACCGTAATCCGACGCGCATGAAGGTTCTGCGTGCGCTGTCGTGGAAGCTGGCCAAGCGGCTGCAGCGGCTTTGCCCGAAGTGCGGCGTGCCGGGTTTCGGTCATATCGAGTCGCGCCGCGGCCTGCCCTGCGAGGACTGCAGCGCGCCGACGCACTGGATCGACTTCGAGATCGACGGTTGCTCGGTCTGTGGCCACGCCGCCGCCCGGCCGCGCAAGGACGGCCGCCGGACCGCCTCGCGCCTCTCGTGCAGGGGATGCAGTACGGCACACGCATCCTGAAGGTGACCCTCGCGGATTCCGTGGCAGCCGCCGCGGCGATTTCGTTTCGCGATCAACGGCTTGGACGCGAAATCGGGACACCCATCCGGAACAAACAAACCCCGTTCAGGCGTGGCACGGAATGGTCCACTTTCAGGCCGCGACATCGGTTGCCAGATGGAACAGGCAGTCGCCGCGTTCGCAGCGTGCCGGCACCCGCTTGCACAGCACCAGGCCGTCGCGCTTGAAGGGTAGGAGATCGGGTTCGCGCCACGGCGTGTGGTGGAAGTGGATGCGCGCGGCCGGTTGGCCCGCCTTGACCTCGGCGCCGAGGTCGACCAGCGGCTCGAACAGGCCGCCGTCGGAGGAGTAGACGTAATAGTCGTCGCCGCCGATCTCGGTGAGGCGGGTCGGCGAGGCCGGCGGCGCGGGCGGCGTGCCCTGCAGCAGCCCGACATGGGCAAGCACGCGGCGCATGCCG
>JAUXST010000621.1 GCA_030679805.1 Reyranella sp.
ATCGGACCGCAGGGCACGCCCGCCTTGTTCATCGCCTCGATCCAGTGCGCGCTGGTGTTGGTCTTGGTCACTTCGCTCAGGCGCTCGTTCAGCGCCTTGCGGTTTTGCGAACGCAGCGCCGGCGTCGCGTGCTCGGGATGATCGATCAGCGCCTGGGCGCCCAGCGCCATCGCCGCGCGCTTCCACATCTTGTCCCCTGCCGCAGCGATGTTGATGTAGCCGTCGCTGGTCGGGAACACGCCGGTCGGGATTGAGGTCGGATGGTCGTTGCCGGCCTGCTTGGCAACCTCGCCCTTCATCAGCCAGCGCGAGGCCTGGAAGTCGAGCATGAATATTTGCGCCTCGATCAGCGAGGTATGGACCCACTGGCCCTTGCCGGTGCGCTCGCGATTGTACAGCGCCAGCATGATGGCCTGTGCCAGCAGCAGTCCGGACGTGAGGTCGGCGATGGGAATGCCGACGCGCATCGGGCCGCGGCCGGGCTCGCCGGTGATCGACATCAGCCCGCCCATGCCCTGGGCGATCTGGTCGACACCGGGGCGCGCGGCATCCGGTCCGCTCTGGCCGAAGCCCGCGATCGAGCCGTAGACGATGCGCGGATTGACCTTGGCCACGGTGTCGTAATCGACATGCAGTCGGTGCTTCACGTCTGAGCGGTAGTTCTCGACGATGACGTCGGCCTTCTCAGCGAGCTTCATGAAGATCGCGTGGCCTTCCTTGCTCTTGAGGTTGAGCGTCATCGCCTTCTTGTTGCGATGCAGGTTCTGGAAGTCGAAGCCATGGCGGGCGCCGCCCATGGAGTCGTTCTTGCCGCCATCGGATGGCGGGGGCGGCGGCTCGATCTTGATGACGTGGGCGCCCCAGTCGGCGAGCTGGCGCACGGCCGTCGGGCCGGCGCGGTGCGCGGTGAGATCGAGGACGGAGAGGTGGGAGAGCGGCAGGGCGGTCATGGCTGTTTCCTCGTTGCTCGTTAGCGGCCCTTGAAGGCCGGCTTGCGCTTTTCCATGAAGGCGCGGCGGCCTTCCTTGAAGTCGTCGCTGTCGAAGCAGGCTACCGCCATCTTCTCGAGCTTCGCGTGGTCCTGCTTGGACTCGGGCTTGGCGATCTCGCGCGCCGCGGCCTTGGCGAGCGCGATCGTGAGCGGGGCGTTCTGCGAAATGGCGCCGGTGATGCCGTCGACCATGGCGTCGAGCTCGCCGTCGGCGGCGACGCCGTGCACCAGGCCCATGTCGTAGGCCTCCTTCGACGAATACTGCTTGGCCGTGAACAGGAACTCCATGGCGCGCGGCAGTCCGACGATGCGCGAAAAGCGCTCGATGCGCAGGAAGCCGTAGCCGAGGCCGAGCTTGGCGGCCGGCACACCGAAGCGCGCGCCCTCGTTGCAGTAGCGCAGGTCGCAGCAGGCCGCGAGGTTCATGCCGCCGCCGATGCAGTAGCCGGTGATCTTGGCGATGGTCGGCTTGGAGAAATTGTAGAGCGACTCGTAGCCTTCCTTGGAGATGGCATCGTAGCGGACCTGCGCTTCGGCATTGGCGCGCTCGCTCTCGAACTTGGAGATGTCGGCGCCCGAGACGAAGGCCTTGCCGCCGGCGCCGCTCACCACCACGCAGCGGATCTCGGGATCGGCCTCGAAGTCTTTCAGGATCGCCACGAAGCTGTCCCACATGTCGAGGGAGACGGCGTTGAGTTTGGCCGGGTTGTTGAAGACGAGATGTCCGACCGCGCCATCGCGCCGTCCGAAGAGCTTTTGTTCCTGCATGCCGCAATCCTCCGATAAGGTCGGGAATATAGCGCGCGCCGGGCGATTTGAATAAGGTAAGCGCAACAGGGAGGAAACGTGGCCTCAGTTGAACTGAAAGGCCTTACAAAGCGCTATGGTGCGGCGGTCGCGGTCGACGATGTGTCGCTGCGCGTCGAACATGGCCAGCTTGTATGCCTGCTGGGCCCGTCGGGCTGCGGCAAGACCACGACCCTGCGGTTGATCGCGGGCTTCATCGAGCCCTCGGCAGGCGAAATCGTGGTTGGCGACAAGACGCTGTCCTCGCCGGCGCGCACCGTGCCGCCGGAAGGCCGCAACATGTCGATGATCTTCCAGAGCTACGCGCTGTGGCCGCACATGACGGTGGCCGAGAACGTTTCCTACGGTCTCAGGATCCGCAAGCTCGACAAGGCCACGATCGACGCCAAGCTGAAAGCGATCCTCACCACGGCCCGTCTGGAGGCGCTGGCCGGACGCTATCCCGGCGAGCTGTCGGGCGGCCAGCAGCAGCGCGTGTCGCTCGCCCGCGCGCTGGTGGTCGAGCCCGAGACGCTGCTGCTCGACGAGCCGCTCAGCAACCTCGACGCCAACCTGCGCGAGGAGATGCGCTTCGAGATCCGCCGCCTGCACGACCGCTACCGCTACACCACG
>JAUXST010000300.1 GCA_030679805.1 Reyranella sp.
TTGGACGAGAGCTAGGGGTTCAGCTGGTAGAAGCCTTTTCTCCAAATCTGCCTGCCGTTGCTATTTCTAAGTCAGACGCTCATCTGATTTCCAGATTTCTATGGAACATAGGTGCTTGTCACGTCACCTGGCTTGGCAAACAATCGGTGACCCTGAAGGAAATATGGGACGTTACAACACAGACCCTCATTTTTGGACGCTTCAAATCGCTCCTTAAGATGATGCGTTCAGACGAGGACAGACTTGAGATATCTGTGCTTGCTGGCACTTTAACTTACTTTGCACCCGAAGAAAAAGATCGAATTGCCACGATGCTGGAGGGAAGTATCTTTGGATTTCGTCGGCTTATCGAACGATCCGAGGAAATGTCATTCATCCCAGCTGCACTGGCAACTATCGGCCTATCACTATTCGGTCCGCCTCACGTTGCATTTGCAAGACCCCGCGTGAGCCGCTTAGTCTCCAAGGCACCAGAGTATTCACAGCGCGGACCAGCGGTGGGGCAACTAGCCAATTACTTGTGGCGTGTATCGGGATCTGTCTCGTACCCCTCTGGCAAGGACAAGTAGCTCTCATTGGTATTGAATGCCGTTCATAGCCGGGAACGGTTGGAGACTCGCGCCATGGCCAGCAAGACGGAGAGCTACGAAGGCGGCTGCACCTGCCGCCAAGTGCGTTATCGCCTGACATCGAAGCCGATGTTCGTTCACTGCTGTCACTGCCGCTGGTGCCAGCGCGAAACCGGCACGGCATTCGCGCTCAACGCCATGATCGAGGCCGACCGGGTCGAAACGCTGGTGGGTGACGTCGAGGTCGTGAACACGCCGTCCAACAGCGGCAAGGGCCAGAAGATCGCGCGCTGCCCGAGCTGCCGCATCGCTGTGTGGAGCAACTATTCGGGCGCCGGTAATGCCGTGCGCTTCGTGCGCGTCGGCACCCTCGACGAGCCCGACCGCCTGCCGCCGGACATTCATATCTTCACCATGAGCAAGCAGCCCTGGGTCGCGCTGCCCGCCGGCACGCCGGCCGTTCCGGAGTTCTACGATCTCGAGAAGACGTGGCCGAAGGAAAGCCTGGAACGGAGAGCGGCGCTCAGGCGTAGCTAGGCTCATGGTGCTGAAACCTTCGACCCGCGACAAACTGAAAAGCGTCGGCTCGGCCGCCGTCGCCGCGGCGCTGTCCAAGCGCGGCCTGCTCGACCAGCGCCTCGATGGCTTGCGGCCCTTGGCGCCGATGCAGGACCCGCTCATCGGCGAAGCCTGCACGGCCATCGAGCATTGCCGCGCCGGTGCGGTTCTGATTGTCGAGGCCGGCAAGCCCTTGCCGCCGATGGCCCTGCTCGCCCGACGCGGCGTTGCCGGTATCGTGAGCGCCGGGCCTCTGCGCGAGCAGGTCGAGATCGTCCGCCGCGGCCTTCCCGCCTATCTGCCGTCGGTCGGGCTCGCGAAAACACTACCGGTCAGAACCGGCGACGTGCTCGTGGGCGATCGCCAGGGCGTCGTCGTGATCCCCGCGCACCTCGTCGACGAGATCGCGGAGGAAGCAGCCGAGGCGCTGGCGTTCGAGGCCTTCACCGCCGAGCAGGTCGACGCCGGCGGCGGCGTCTACGGATTGCACATCGCCAGCGGCGAGCAGGCACGGATCGCCTTCGCGGCCTGGCGGAAGCTCAAGGGACGCTAGGCCTTCCAGGGGCTAGAGACTGCTCAAGTCGGCAAGGGCGCCCGCGATCAGGCGCGTGCCGACTGCCATCAGCAGGATGTCGTTGGCGACGCGCACATACTGATAGCCGGCCGGCGCCGGCGAGAGCTGCGCGATCAGAACCCCCGGCAGCGGATAAAAGACGATGCTGGCTGCCAGCGGCTGGCCGATCACCCACAATTTCTTCGCCTGGCCCGGCGGCAGGCAGCCATTGTTCTTCTTTGCCAACCCCGGCGGACAGTTACCGGCGGCGTACTGTGTCCGGTAGTAGCTGTAGACCGAGTTGCGGTCGTGATCGTTGATGACGACGTTGACCTGCGGCGATGCGGCCTGTGGCCCACCCTGACCGCGACTCTGACCCTGTGCTTGTCCCTGACCCTGGCCTTGTCCCTGACCCTGGCCTTGTCCCTTGCCGGGCGCTGTCGCCGCCTTGTCGGGCGGACCACCGCGGCCGTGGCCGGGGGTGTCGTCCTTGTCCTTCTGGGCGGAGACGGGCGATGCAAGCGCAACACAGATAATGGCGACGAGGGAGATCGAAGCGGTTCGCACGGGAAGTCCTCCTGGCAAGGCCCCCAGCAAGCTCCTGCTTTATGGCCGGGCGATGACTGAGCCGAGGTTAAAACGCGGAGCGCCAGCCCAAGGTTGCTCGGCGCCTGCTAAATCTTCCAGTAGTCCGGCAGCTTGGCCGCCAGCCACTTCGCCAGCGCCGCATTCACCGCGACCGGCTGCTCCTGCGCCATCCAGTGGCCGGAGTTCACCACGACTTCGGTGAGATCGGCGCAATCGCGCCGCATAGGGTCGGCGAGCTTCGACTGCATGGTCTCGCAGGTCGTGTCGTAGGCCCCGTGCAGGAACAGCACCGGCATCGAGAGCCTGCCGCCGTCCTTCGATAAAGACGCATAGGCGCCGTTGGCCTTGTGGTTCATGTACCAGGAGTCGGGCCCGAAGAAGCCGTTGCGCGTCAACGCCGCGGTGTAGGCCTCCATGTCCGCCTCGGTGAGGACGTCGCCATCGCGCGGCACGTCGGGACAGGCGCCGCCGCCGAACCAGCCGCCGGCCGCGCGCACCATGGACGTCGGTGCGGGCTTGCCCACGCGCGCGGGGTCGCCCTTGCGGAACAGTGCCTTCACGACGTTGCGGATGTTGGCCTCGAAACCCTTGCAGGCCTTGTCGAAACTCTCCTGATAGAAGAACTGGTAGTCCCACTGGCCCGCCGGGAACTTATCGGCGGGATAGATCGTGCGGTCGACCAGCGGCAGCATGGCGTCGAGCGTGAAGCCCTGAGACAGATAAGGCACGCAGAGACTGGCCACGCCGACGGTCTTTTCCGGATGGTGGCTGGCAATGTTCCACACCACCGGGCTGCCCCAGTCGTGACCGATCCAGACGGCCCGATCTTGTCCGTCGTCTCGGCCGAGCGCCGCAAGCAGGTCCAGCATGTCGGCGACGATGAGTTCCTGCTCGAAGTCCTCGTGGCGCATGTAGGTGCTGGAACAGCCATAGCCGCGCATGTCGGGCGCGATACAGCGGAAGCCGAGCGCGGCGAAGGCCGGCAACTGGTGACGCCACGACAGCGAGAGTTCCGGCCAGCCATGGACGAAGATCAGCAGCGGCGCCTTTTCCGCTCCGCAGGCGAGATAGCCCGTGGTGTGGCGGGTGGACTTGACGGTGTGTTCGGTGACCGGGAATGTCATGCGCAACCTCGAGAATTGGCGGAACGTCCCATGGAAATCGACACCGGCACAACCGAACTTTTATGCGTCGTGCGCGATGGCGTGGCGCTGATCACGCTCAACCGGCCGGAGGCGCGCAATGCCATGTCGCCCGGACTCACCGAGGCGCTGCGCGACCAGATCAAGGCACGCGGCGACGATCCGAACGTCGGCGCACTGTTGATCACCGGCGCGGGCACCGCCTTCTGCAGCGGCGGCGACGTCAAGGGCATGGGCGGCCGCGGCCCGCGCGGCCAGATGAGCTACGAAGAGCGGCTGTCGGATCTGCGCTGGCGTCAGATGCATCTCACCGGCGCGCTGGTCGCGGTACGCAAGCCCACCATCGCGGCGCTGCCCGGTGCGGCGGCGGGCGCCGGCCTCGCCATCGCGCTCGCCTGCGATATCCGCATCGCTGCCCGGTCAGCCTTCGCGACCACGGGCTACGCCAGGATCGGCCTGTCCGGGGACTACGGCATCTCCTGGCTGCTGACCCGCACCGTGGGATCGATGCGGGCGCGTGAGCTGATGTTCACGTCGGAGAAGGTCGACGCCGAGCGCGGCGAGCGCATCGGCCTCTTCAACCGCGTGGTTGACGACGCCAAGCTCCAGGACGAAGCCTTTGCTTTCGCCAAATCGCTGGCCGACGGGCCGCGGGCAGCACTACGCCTCATCAAGGACAATCTCGACGACGCGCTGCACATCGACTATGCGACCGCGCACTATCGTGAAGCCGAGCGTCTGGTGTCGGCGTCGCGTACTGCCGATCACAAGGAAGCGGTTCAGGCTTTTGTCGACAAGCGCAAACCGAAGTTCACCGGCAAGTAACGTGTGCGGCTAGTCGCGATCCGGCGCGCCGGGCGGGAAGAAGGATCGGTAGGGGCGCGCCTCCTCGACGGCACGTGCAAAGGACGGCCGTTTTAGCAGCCGCGCACGATAGGCGCGGACAGTGCCGAACTTTTCGGCGATCGGATGCACCCAGTCGGCGTAGAAGAGCGACGGGGCCGCCGCGCAGTCGGCCAGCGTAAAGGCCTCGCCCACCGCCCAGGTGCGCTCCTTCAGCTCGCCCTCGAGCCACTCGTAGGTCTGGTCGAGCCGCGCCTTGGCGTCGGCCACGCCCTTGGGGTCGCGCTCGCCCGCGCCGCTCAGCGCATCGCCGACGATCCGCTGCATCGGGCCCATGACATAGTTGTCGAAGACGCGATCGAGGAAGCGCACCTGTAAGGCGGCCCCGGGATCCTGCGGGATCAGGCGCACCGGCCCGGGATTACTCAGCATCAGATGCTCGATGATGATGCTGGCCTCGCGCACGACCTCTTCGCCGTCCGTGAGCACCGGCATCAGCCGCAACGGCCAGAGCCTGGCCAGTTCGGCGAAGGAGTCGGCGTCGGCCAGCATCTGCAGCTTAAAGGGCGTGTCGTTCTCGTAGAGCGCGATCAGCACTTTCTGGCAGTACGACGAGAAGGGATGGGCATGGAGAACGAGTGACATGGTCAGACCCTCACCGCCATCTTGCCGCGGTTCCTGCCGTTGAAGAGGCCGATCAGCGCCTCGGGCGCTTTCTCGAGGCCATCGACGATATCGACGACGGCCTTGATCTTGCCCTCGGCAACCCAACGCGCGAGGCGAGATTCGGCCTCGGCGCGGCGGTCATAAAAATCCATGACGATGAAGCCTTCCATCCTGAGGCGCTTGGTCACGATCAGGCCCGGCACCGCCATCGGCCCGGGGGCGGGCTTGTCGACGTCGTATTGCGAGACGTTGCCGCAGCAGGCGATGCGGCCGCGCAGGTTCATCAGCGAGAGCGCGGCATCGAGCACCGGCCCGCCGGTGTTGTCGAAATAGACGTCGATGCCGGCGGGACACGCCGCCGCCAGCGCGCGGCGCACGCCGCCTGCCTTGTAGTCGACCGCCGCATCGAAACCGAGCTCGCGCACCAGCCAGTCGCATTTGTCCTGCCCGCCCGCCGTGCCGACGACGCGGCAGCCCGCGAGTTTGGCGATCTGGCCCACCATGGTGCCGACCGCGCCGGCTGCCGCCGACACCAGCACCGTGTCGCCGGGCTTGGGCTGGCCCACGTCCAGCAGGCCGAAATAGGCGGTGAGACCGGTGACGCTGAGCGGGCCGATCAGGAGTTCGAGCGGCGCCTTGGTCGTGCGCTTGGTGAGCCGCCGCGCCGGAATGGCGGCATAATCCTGCCAGCCCCAATCGCCCTCGACGATGTCGCCCGCGTGCAGGCCGGCGGCCTCCGACTCGACCACCTCGCCGATGGCAAAGCCGCTCATCACCTGGCCGGGCTCCAGCGCATCGCGATAGGTCTTGCCCATCATCCAGGCGCGGTTGGCCGGATCGAGCGAGAGCATGCGCGTGCGCACCAACACCTCGCCGGCCTTGGGCACGGGAATCGCCGTCTCGGTCCATTCGAACGTGTCGGCGGCAATCTTGCCTTGCGGCTGCTTGGCGTAGAGCCATTGACGGTTCATGTTTTTCTCCCGGACTCAATCCTTGTAGTTGGCGGCGCGCTTCTGCAGGTTCGACATGATGGCTTCGAGCTGGTTGGGCGAGCCGATCAGTCTCTGCTGCTCGACCGATTCCATCATCAGGCCCGACGCCGCGTCGGTGGCGACCGCGGCATTGAGCAGCCGCTTGTTGGCCCGCATCGCGTCGGGGCTCTTGGAGGCGATTTCCCTCGCCGTCTCGAACGCCGCCGCGCGCGGATCGTCGACCACGCGTGTGACGAACCCCAGCTGCTGCGCCTCGGTGCCGTTGAAGATGCGGCCGGTGTAGGTGAGCTCGCGCACCACGTCCTCGCGGGCGAGGTGGCGCATGAGCTGCGTGCCGGCGAGATCGGGCACCAGCCCCCACTTGATCTCCATCACCGAGAAGCGCGTATCGGCGGTGGCGTAACGGATGTCGGGACCTAGCGCGATCTGGAAGCCGCCGCCGAAGGCCACGCCATGGACGGCCGCGATCACCGGGACCGGCAGGGTGCGCCAGACCCAGGCGCATTGCTGCGGCCGGTTGGCGATGCCGTGGGTGCGTTTGGTGAGGTCGCGCACGCCTGGCACCGCGTCGCCGTCCTGCTTCATGGCGGCGAAGCTTGCCATGTCGAGGCCGGAGCAGAAGGCCTTGCCCTCGCCCGACAGCACGACGCAACGCAGGCCCTTCATCTCGGAAAGCCTGGCGCCCGCCTCGATGATGCCCTCGAACATCGCCGGATCGAGCGCGTTCATCTTGTCGGCGCGGATCAGGCGGACATCGGCCACGCCGTCCTTAAGATCGATCGAAACGCGGTCCTTCATTTGTCCTTCTCCGATTCGGATTTCAACCATTCGCGCAGGCGGCGCTTCACTTCTTCCGGTTCGAGCCGCTCGGGAGGCGCAAGGCTGCCGTCGCGGCGTTTGGGCCACATCAGCATGGCAATGCCGCGCTGCACGTCGGCGAATGTGCAGTCGTCCGGCAGGCGGTCGAGCAGCGCCCGCACCTGGCGCTTCACATCAGTCATCGCATCACCCGAGGAAAAACAAACCAACCGGATTGTTTATTGCCTGTTCCTTCTGATATTCGTCTACATCTACCTCACTCCCTGACGTGTCTCGGCCAAGAAGAGAAGATGGACAATATTTCCCGATCCGAAAAAACCAGGAACGCGGTCCTTCAGGCGGCACTCAGCATCATCGCGCGCGATGGTCCCGGCCGGCTGACGCTGGACGCCATCGCCCGCGAGAGCGGCATCAGCAAGGGTGGTCTGATGCATCAGTTTCGCACCAAGGAGGCGGTGTTAAAGGCGCTGCTGGAGCGTCAGATCGCGCATTTCGAAAACTTCTCCGGAAAGTACATGGCCGAGCATGGCTCGACACAGCCACAGCCGCATTTGGCCGCGCAGATAGCGACCATGCGCGAGGCTCTCCCCGGGCCTGACTCCGTCGCCTTCGCCCTCCTGGGAGCCATGGGTCAAGAACCCGGTCTGCTGTCGATCACCAGAGAGATCGACGCCAAAAAGCTGAAGACCATCAAGGCGGAGGCGGCCGATCCGGACCTGGCGACCCTGCGTTGGGTGGCGGCCCGCGGACTGGTCGTGACGGCCGTCCTGGGCATCTGCCCCATTCCCGAAGACGAGCGTGAGCGGCTGTTCGACCGCCTGATGGACGACCGTCAATGGTCCGGTCTCGGCGAAAAGAAGCCCAATCCCGCTCCTTGAGCGGTAGGCCAGGCCGGAAACATAATTATATTCAATGGCTTAGACTATTTTAGATAATGCTTCATAAAAAAACCGTCTGGTCGGTTTACAAACATGTCTCCCGATGCTATCGCTCGCGTCGACCCGGATAACGCGAAAAAAGGAGACCGAGATGTTCATATCCGCCAAGCCGAACCGGCTGCTGGCCGCCGTTCTTTGCGTCCCGCTGGTCGCCTGCGGCAGCCCGGAGCCGGTCGCCTACTCCGGGATCGAATCGTCATCGCAGCTCGTTCCCAATCGCCAGGACGATCCGGGGCGCATGCCGTATCGCTACGCCACGCCGGTGGACTGGCGCGCCTACAAGAGCCTCATCATGGATCCGGTCACGATCTATCGCGGCCCCGACAATCAGTTCGGAGACATGTCCGACGCGGACAAGGCGACCCTCGCCAGCTACATGAGCAGCCAGTTCACCGAGAAGTTGCGCCATCGCTTCGTGATCACGACCGGTCCGGTGCCGGACACGCTGCGCTTGAAGCTGACGCTGACCGGCGCCGCGACGAGCACACCGGTCCTTTCCACTCTTTCCCGCTTCGACATCGCAGGCGGTCTCTACAACGGCGTGCAGAGCGTGCGCGGCGGCGAAGGCATGATGACGGGGTCGGTGATCTATGCCGTTGAGATCCACGATGCCTCGACCGGTCGCCTGCTCAGTGCGTTCATCTCCAAGCAGTATCCGAATGCTCTGAACATCGGAGCCAGCATCGGGTCACTGGCGGCGGCTAAGGCCGGCATCGAGAAGGGCGCCGAAGCGTTGGTTGCGTACCTGAAATAACCGCCCTTCTATTTCAGCGCCTCAGCCTTCGTCATGCATGCACCATCCGCCAGATCCCCTGGGCGATATAGACCGCACCCAACGCCAGGATGACCCGCCGCGTCCAGTGGTAGAACTGCTTGTCCGACATGCGGTCGAGGAACCGGCGCGAGAGCGTGGTGCCGAACACGGCGAAGGCGGCGGCGTAGGCCATCACCAACCACTGTTCGAGGTCGCGCCCGGCCGGATTGTCGATCAGGGCGCCGAAATAGACGACCTTGGTGAGATGGCCTAGCACCTGGGCTGCCGCCTTGGTGGCGACGTTGACCTGCCGCGTCATGCCGGTGCGGACATAGAAGATGTCGAGCAGCGGCCCGGTGACGCCCGACACGAGCTGGATGGCGCCGCCGATGGCACCCGCCAGGAACGCCTGGCCTGGCGCCTCGATGTTGGGCGCGATCCGCCGCGGCAACGACAAGGCGATGAAGGGTGTGACGCCCACCGCCATCAGCACCAGCGCCTTGTCAGGCACGAAATCGAAGAACGAGAATACGACCAGCGAGGCGGCCGCCCCGGCACCGAACTGCAGCACGACGCTCCATTTCACGTGATGCCGCCACAGCCAGGCGCGCCAGCCGTTGGCCGCGATCTGGATGACGCCATGGAACACCATGGCGACCGGCACCGGCAGCAGAACCAGCAGAAAGCCGATCAGCAGCATGCCGCCCGCCATGCCGAAGATGCCGGAAATGAAGGAGGTCACGACGGCCACGGCCGCCAGCGCCGCCAGGATGGGCAGGGAGAACATCGGCTGCGGGCGTAGCGCAGCGTGCAGACGCTGTCGAGGATGGGCTAGGGTGCGCCATGACCGACACCGACCTTCTCTACACTCCGGCCGCAAAAGCCGCCGCCCTCATCCGCTCGCGCAAGCTTTCGCCTGTCGAGTATGTTGATGCCGTCCTGAAGGCGATCGAGCGCGCCCAACCCAAGCTCAACTGTTTCCGCGAGGTCACGGCTGACGCGGCGCGGCGCGATGCGAAGAAAGCCGAGAAAGCCGTCATGGACGGCGCCAGGTTGGGGCCGCTGCACGGCATTCCCATCAGTGTGAAGGACCTGGTCGACGTCGCGGGCGTTCCGACGCGGCACGGCTCGGCGATTTTCGACGACAACCCGCCCGCCGCGACCGACGACGTGCTGGTCCAGCGCCTGCGCGCCGCCGGCGCCATCATCATCGCCAAGGCGACATCGCCCGAGTTCGGCGTCAAGGGACTGACCGACGGTCCCTCCTTCGGCGTCACGCGCAATCCCTGGAACCTCGAGCGCACGCCGGGCGGTTCCAGCGGCGGCAGTGCTGCCGCTGTCGCCGCCGGCCTCGGCCCGCTCTCGCTCGGCACCGACGGCGCCGGCTCGGTGCGCGGACCGGCCTCGTGCAGCGGACTCGTTGGTCTAAAAGCGACACTGGGCGCCGTACCGGCCGACACCACGCGCGATGCCTTCGGCAACAACATCTATGCCGGGCCGCTCGCCCGCACCATTACCGATGCAGCAACCATGCATGCCGTCCTCACCGGCCCCAGCGGCAAGGATCCGTGGAGCCTGGGTGGCGAGGACAAGCGCCAGCTGTCGCCCGCGCTGATGGGCGAAGATCTGAGCGGCATCCGCATCGGCTACATCGAGCTCACCGCCAATCCGCGGCTTGCGGGCGACGTGCGCACCAACACCCGCACCTCGCTCGCCGCCTGGGAAGCCATGGGCGCCGACGTGGAGGAGGTGACGGAAAAAATCGACTGGATCGAATACGAGGGCCGCGTCCTCTATCAGGCGAACTTCGCGGTGTTCTGCGCGCAGTATCTGCCCAAGTGGCAGAACCAGATGGACCCGGTGACGCTGGCCTTCATGGAGCGCGGCGCCAAATTCACCCTGGCCGACTTCCGCAACGCCCAGTTCGCCCGCACCACGCTCTTCCGCAAGATCCAGTCGCTGCTCGAGCGCTACGATTTCCTGGTGACCCCGACCAACGCGCGCACCGCGCTCGACGTCACCCACGACGCGGCCAACGACGAGGTCGTGATCGACGGCGTGAAGTGCGGCATCACCCGCCAGGGCTGGACCTCCTACCAGTATCCTTTCAACCTCACCGGCCACCCGGCCCTCGCCCTGCCCTCGGGCTTCGGCACCGATGGGCTGCCGACCTCGGTTCAGATCGTGGGCAAATGGAGCGCCGAGACCGACGTGCTGCGGCTGGGCGCGCTGCTCGAGCGGGCAAGGCCGTGGGCACAGCATCGGCCACCGGCGCTATAACCTATTGCGAATCTGATAATTATTGTATATACAATAATTCGTGCGCATCATCTTCGATCCAGCGAAGCGGGCGCTCACGCTCGACAAGCGCGGGCTGGATTTCGCTCTTGCCGGCCTGGTGTTCAGCGCTCGGCATATGACGCGTGCCGACGACCGGCAAGATTATGGAGAAGACCGTTTCATCTCGATCGGCCGCCTCGGTGGGGATGTCGTAGTGCTGGTTTGAACGCCACGTAGCGACGCTCGGCGAATTATTTCAATGAGGAAGGCCAATGGCCGTGAAAAAACGTTCTTCGAAGCGAGTCTGGCGGGATCCTGAGGACGCGCCGGCACTCGGCCGTGCATGGTTCGACGAGGCCGATGTCATGGTCGGCCGTAAGGTCGTCCGCCGTGGTCGACCTGCTGGCACGGCGACCAAGCAGGCAATTTCCATTCGCCTGGATAAGGACGTTCTCGCGCACTACCGCCAAGCAGGCTCAGGATGGCAGGCGCGTATCAACGCCACGCTCCGGCGCTCTATAGCCAACACAAAGCGTTGAAGCCCGTTGATCTCGCCGGCGGAAGGCGCAAAATTGGGGCTTCTCTCCTGCAGGAGGTCTGCATGCGCCGCCGCCGTCTGCTTGCCCTGTCCGCCGGAGCCCTCGCCGCCCCGGCACTGATCACCTCACCTGCCCGCGCCGCCGTCGAGATCCGCGAGCAGAACGGCTATCGCATCCGCACCTTCAATGTCCGGCCGGGGTCAGGCTCGCGCGATGTCGCCTGCAACGCCGACGGCACGGTGTGGTTCTGCGGCCAGCGCGACGGCACGCTCAACCTGCTCGATCCGCGCGACGGCGGGCTGAAGGTGATCAACCTCGGCCCGGGCGCCGCGCCGCACGGCGTCGTCGTCGGGCCCGATGGCGCGGCCTGGGTGACCGAAGGTGGCCAGAATGCGATCGCGCGCATCGATGCCAAGGATCATCGCGTGCAACTCTGGAAGCTGAACGGCGGGCCCTCCTACGCCAACCTCAACACGCCGGTCTTCGACAAGGCCGGCACGCTGTGGTTCACCGGCCAGGGTGGCGCGCTCGGCCGTTTCGATCCGAAGACGGAGAAGATGCAGGTGTGGGACGCGCCGCGCGGCTACGGCCCCTACGGCATCGCGCTCACCCCGCAGGGCACGGTCTGGTACGTGTCGCTGGCCGGCAACTATCTCGCCGAGATCGATCTCGCCTCGGGCACACCGCGCATCGTCGAACCGCCGACACCGCAGCAGGGCGCGCGCCGCGTCTGGTCCGACAGCCTGGGACGGCTCTGGATCAGCGAATGGAACAGCGGCAACGTTTCCATGCACGATCCCAAGGACGGCAGCTGGAAGAAGTGGAAGCTGCCGGGTGAGAAGCCGCGTTGCTATTCGGTCTATGTCGACGACCGCGACGCCGTCTGGCTGACTGACTTCGCGGCCAACGCCATCGTGCGCTTCGATCCCAAGACCGAAACATTCCTCTCGTTCCCGTCCAACAAGTCAGGCGCCAACGTACGCCAGATGGCCGGTCGACCGGGCGAGGCGTGGGGCGGCGAATCGGGCACCAACCGCATCGTCGTCATCGACAAGCCGCAAGCCTGAACGAATGCGATTCTGGATCGTGGCGGCGGCGCTGTTTGCCGCATCGGGCGCCGCGCGTGCCCAATCCTGCAACGTGCAGGCGTTCGAGCCCTGCAAGGCCTGCCATGCGCTCACCAGGGACGCCGGCCAGAAACCCGGCCCGCAGCTCGTGGGCGTGATCGGCCGGCCGGTGGCCGGCGATCCGGCCTTCGACTATTCGCCGGCGCTGCGGGCGGCACGGGACAAGGGCGACGTCTGGACGCGCGAGCGGCTCGACCTCTTCCTCGGCGATACCGAGGCGATGTACCCCGGCGGCTGGATGGGCAGCCCGCCGATCCGCGATGCAAAGCAACGCGCCGACCTCCTGTGTGTTCTCAGCGGGCCATGAGCTAAGGTCGGCCCAAGAACTCTGGGAGGATTTTCATGCGTTTCATTGCTGCAGTCGCGGGCGCGCTCGCCCTGCTCGCCGTCCATCCCGCGGCGGCGGAATATCCCGACAAGCCGATCAGGATCATGGCGCCCTATGCGCCGGGCGGGAATATCGACGTCACCTCGCGCATCATCGCCGACAGACTGAAGGACGTGCTGGGCGTCCCCGTGCTGGTCGAGAACAAGGCCGGCGCCAGCGGCATGATCGGCAGCGACGTCGTGGCCCGCGCCGCGCCCGACGGCTACACGCTCCTGGTGTCGGCCAATTCGCTGGTCGCTGTGCCCGCCATCTACGGCAACGCGCCCTACGACTGGCGCACGGCTTTCACGCCGATCAGTCACATCCAGCGCGTGCCGGCGGTCCTGCTGGTGACGCCTAACTCGCCGATCAAGACCATGGCCGACTTCATTGCCCTCGGTCGCGACGGCAAGTTCGCGGTGGCCGATTCCGGCATCGGCACCACCAACCATCTCGCCCTCGAACTGATCGGCGAGGCCACCGGCACGAAATACACGCTGATCCACTACAAGGGGTCGGGTGCGGCCAGCATCGACGTGATCGCGGGCCAGGTGACGGCCCAGGTCGACCAGGTCAACGCCGCCCTCGGCCACATCAAGGGCGGAAAGATGCGCGCCATCGCCATCTCGTCGACCGCGCGCATGCCAGAGCTGCCCGACGTGCCGACGATGAAGGAGTCCGGCGTGAAGGGCCTGGAGACCTTCACCTTCAGCACTTTCACCGGCCTGTTCGGGCCAGCCAAGATGCCGCCCGAGGTGGTGGCCAAGCTCAACGCGGCGATGGTCAAGGTGCTGAAGGACCCGGCCGTCGTAAAACGCTTCGCCGACCTCACCGCCGAGGCCTATCCGACCACGCCGCAAGAGACCGCGGCGATGTTCGACGCCGAGGACAAGGCCGTGGTGCCCCTGATCAAGAAGCTCGGAATCAAACCGGAGTAGACCCTGCGATGACCTGGCTGCCCCCCGCCATTGCGCCCATCGTCCTGTTGCTGATCTCCAACGTCTTCATGACGTTCGCCTGGTACGGGCATTTGAAGTTCACCGACAGGCCACTGTGGCTGGTGGTGGTGGCGAGCTGGAGCATCGCCTTCGTCGAATACTGCTTCGCCGTGCCGGCCAACCGCTGGGGCCACACGGTCTATTCCGCCGCCGAGCTCAAGACCATGCAGGAGGTGATCACGCTTGCCGTGTTCGCCGCCTTCTCGGTGCTCTATCTCGGCGAGCGCGTGACACTCAACCACTTCGTGGGTTTCGGGCTGATCTGCGCCGGGGCCTTCTTCGTCTTCAAGGGACCGATTCCGTCCTGACGCGGGATGAAATCGGTCCTGCCTGCGTAGTCCTTTCGGACGGGAGGAGCAGCGCGCCCGATGGAGTTCCGAAGCAGACGACGCCTCGAAAGGGCCGGACTTGGCGGCGTGCTGCTGGTGGCCGCCCTCCTGCGGCTGTGGCGGCTGGAAGACAACGGCTTCGGCACCGAATACTACGCCGCCGGCGTGCGCAGCATGCTGCAGGGCAGCTGGCTCCTCTTCTACAACGCCTTCGATCCGGCGGGCTTCGTCTCCCTCGACAAGCCGCCGCTCGCCTTTTGGATTCAGACCGCCTTCGCCGCCGTCTTGGGCTATGACGGTTGGACGATCCACCTGCCGCAGGTGCTGGCCGGGGTCGGCTCGGTGGCGATCCTTTACCGCCTGGTGCGCCGGCCATTCGGGGCGGCGGCGGGCACGATCGCGGCCCTGCTGCTGGCGATCACGCCCATCGCCGTCGCCGTGGACCGCTCCAACAACACCGATTCCTGGCTGGTGATCCTCCTGCTGCTGGCCGCCGGGTTGGCGTTGCGCGGTCGCGGCCTCGCCTTCGTCGTCGCCATGGCGCTGCTCGGCCTCGCCTTCAACGTGAAGATGCTGGCGGCCCTCATCTGCGGACCGGCCCTGGTCGCGGCCTACCTCACCGTCGCCCCGTTCGACTGGCGTCGACATCTGCGCTGGCTCTCCGCGGGCGCGGCAACACTCATGGTCGTCAGTCTTTCGTGGACGATCGCCTTCGATCTCACGCCCAAGGACAGCCGGCCCTACGCCGGCAGCAGTGAGGGCAATTCCATGCTCGAGCTGATCGTGATGCACAACGGCCTCGAGCGATTCACGCGCACGCGACCCGTCAACGCGCCGACGCCCGTCCCCGCCGTCAACCCGCCGATCAGACTCTACGATTCAGTGCCGGTGGGACCGCTTCGCCTCGCCGAACCAATCCTTGCCGGTCAATTTTCCTGGATGCTGCCGGCCGCCGTGCTGGGCGCCATCCTGGCATGGCGACGGCGGCGCGCGTCGGTCGTGCTCTGGGGCACCTGGGCGCTCGCCTACGGCATCGTCTACAGTGCCGCCGGCGGCATCTTTCACATCTATTATCTGGCGACGCTCGCGCCGCCGCTGGCGGCACTTGCCGGCATCGGCTGCATCGAGTTGTGGCGCCACGACTCCCGTCATCTCGCGTTCGGCCTCGCGGCCACGGCCCTTTGGCAGGGTTATCTCGCAGGCATGTCGCTTGGCTGGACCTCGACCTGGATCGGCTTTCCCGCCGTGGCGCTGGCGATAGGTGCTGCCATGCTGTGGCGCGACAAGCGGCCGCCCGCCTTCATCGGCGGCGTCGCTCTGCTGGTGTTGCCTGTAGCCTGGGCGATGAGCGCCATCTTCGCGCCGGGCAGTCTCTCCCTGCCCTCGGCCAGCCTGCCGCGCTGGCTCGGCATCGACGATGGCCGCGGTCCCGCCCTGTCGCGCACCTTCAAGCAGTTGAGCGACGACCCCAAGCTGCGCGAGTTCCTGTTGGGCCACCGTGGCGACAGCCGATTCCTGGTCGCCGCTCCCACCGCCATGCTGGCGGCGCCGATCATCGTCCGCACCGGCCTGCCGGTTCTGGCGGCCGGCGGCTTCTCGGGCGCCGATCCGATCCTGACCACGAACGACCTGGCATCGATGGCGGCACGCGGCGAGTTCCGCTACGCCCTCGTGAACAACCGCGGACGCCAGGGGCGCTTCGCCCAATGGGTCAGGGCCAACGGCACCGCCGTCGATCCTGCGCTGTGGCGCTCGCTGCCGCCGGAATCGTGGCGTTCGATCACGCTCTACGACCTGGCGCCGCCGCGCTAGTCAGCGGCCTTCGTCACGGCCGCCGACCGCAGGATCGCCTGCTTCGCCCGTTCACCGGCGCGGCGGTTGCGGCGCTTGATCCACCACATGAAGAAGCCGGTCATGGCGAAGACCGGAATGATCACGCCCGAGCCGAAGACCAAAAACTTGTAGGTGCCCGCCCAAACCGATGCCGTAGTGCAGGGCGCGCTGCCAGGCGATGATCGATTCGCCCGTGGACAGCGTCCGGGGATCGAAGACGTCGACCACACTGTGACGCCACGGATCGACGATCACGGTGACGATCGGCGCGCCCTCGGCATGGCCCGGGCGGACTAGGCCGATGCGCAGCGCCTGGTCGGGCCGTGTCGGCAGGAAGGCATTGAGGAACCGGGCGTCGGGCACGCGCTGCCGTGCGAGATCGATCGCGGCATCGAGGGTGATCGGCGTTGCCCCGCGCAGCGGCTCGACGCGGGCCTGGAACATCGCCGCGCGCATATCGCGGCCCGGCCAGACGACATTGATCGCCGCCGAGATTTGCTGCGGGAAGGCGAGATAGACGCCGGTGAAGTTCACCAGCATGGCAGATGCTCGATGTCGTGGGCATAGACCAGCACCGCGCCGGTGATTCCCATCATCACCAGCGGCAACAACAGGATCAGACCGACCCAAAGGTGGAGCTGTTGCAGCCAATAGCGGAAGGTGCGGCGTTGGGGCTTAGACGTGCCGGCCATGGACATTTCCCAGGGAGTTGGGCTGGCAGCGGCTGGCCCGATGACGGACGGGTGGTGCTATCCCGCGCCGAGGGCGCGTGCGATCTGGTAGGTGGCGAGTGCCGCCACATAGGCCAGCGCCAGCATGTAGAAGAAGGTGACCCACATCCATTTCCAGCTGCCGGTCTCGCGCCGGATGACGGCAAGGGTCGAGGCGCATTGCGGCGCGAACACGTACCATGCGAGCAGCGCCAGCGCCGTGCCGAGGCTCCACTGGCCGGCCACGATCTGGCCGATCTTTTCGGCCGCACCCTCGCCGCCGTCGATGGCGTAGATCGTGCCCAGCGCGCCCACCGCGACCTCGCGCGCCGCCATGCCGGGGATCAGCGCCACGTTGATCTGCCAGTTGAAGCCGAGCGGCTCGGTGATCGGCTGGATGGCCGAGCCGATCATCGCCGCCAGGCTGTAGCTGATCGCGGGCTCGGTGGCGCCCTCGGGCGGCTGCGGGAAGGACGCCAGCACCCAGATCAGGATCATCATGGAAAGGATCGTGGTGCCGGCGCGTTTGAGGAAGATGGTGGCGCGCGTCCACAGGCCGATCGCCAGGCTCTTGACCTGGGGGATCTTGTAGTCCGGCAGCTCGAGCATGAAAGGCTCGCCCGCCGCGTGACGCCAGATCAGGCGCTTCAGCACGAACGAGACGCCGAGCGCGCCGGCGATGCCGGCCGCATAGAGGCTGAACATCACGAGCCCCTGCAGGCCGACGAAGCCCCAGACGTCGCGATCGGGAATGAAGGCGCCAATGATCAGCGTATAGACCGGGATGCGCGCCGAGCAGGTCATGAGCGGCGCCACCAGGATGGTGGTGAGGCGATCGCGGCGGTCGTCGATCACGCGGGTCGACATGATGCCGGGAATGGCGCAGGCGAAACTCGACAGCAACGGGATGAAGGCGCGGCCATGCAGGCCGGCGCCGCCCATGATGCGATCCATCAGGAACGCCGCGCGCGCCATGTAGCCCAGATCTTCCAGAACCAGGATGAAGAAGAAGAGAATGACGATCTGCGGCAGGAACACGATCACGCTGCCGACACCCGCGATCAACCCGTCCTTGAGGAAACTCTTGAGCAGGTCGGGCAGCGGCGCCGATCCGACCAGGGTGCCGAGCCAGGAAAAGCCTTCGGCAATGGCCTCCATCGCCGGCCGTGCCCAGGCGAACACCGCCTGGAACATCACGAACAGAATGGCCAGCAGGATGACGAGCCCGGCCACGGGATGAAGCAGCACGGAGTCGGCGCGCGCCGTGCCGGCGTCGCGTTCGCCGTCGCGGCGCACCGAGGCGGCCAGAAGCCTGTCCGCCTCGTGCTGCGCGCCGCGCAGTTCGCCGGCATCGGGGACGCTCCACGAGGCCGCGCCGACGGGCGGCAGGTTGGCCAGCGCGCCGTCGATCTCGCGCAGCAGGTCGTCGGTGCCGCCGCGGCGCACCGCGACCGAACTCACGACCGGCAGGCCGAGGTCGCGCGAAAGCCGCGCGGCGTCGATTTCGATGCCGCGCTTGCGCGCGATGTCCATCATGTTGAGCGACAGCATCACCGGCCGGCCGACGCGCTTCAGCTCCAGGGCGAGGCGGAGTGCCAGCCGCAGGTTGGAGGCGTCGGCGACGCAGACGATCAGGTCGGGGGAGACGTCGCCCCCCAGGCGCCCGAGCACGGCGTCGCGGGTGATCTCCTCGTCGGGCGACCGCGCCCTGAGCGAGTAGGTTCCGGGCAGGTCGACGATCAGCAGGGCGCGGCCGGCCGGCGTGGTGAGGCGCCCGATCTTTTTCTCGACCGTGACCCCGGGATAGTTGGCGACCTTCTGCCGACTGCCGGTGAGCGCGTTGAACAGCGCCGTCTTGCCGCAATTGGGATTGCCGACCAGGGCGACAATGGGGGCGATGACGGGGGCAATCGTGGGCGCGGCGGCGCTCATGCCGGCACCTCGTCGGTCACCAGGATCGCCATGGCCTCACGGCGGCGCAGCGCGATGGTGGCGTGCGCGACGCGCACCGCGATCGGATCGCTGCCGAACAGCCCCTGGTGCAGTAATTCGACATCGGCGCCCTCGACGAAGCCCAGTTCGATCAGGCGGCGTTCCAGTTCGGGGCCCGGCAGGCCGGTCCCGGCGCGCTCCACCGCGAGCGCACGGATGCGACCGCGAAAGCCCACGGATGCGTCCCCTAATGCTATGGTTGGTCTGGAAGTCATTGCGAGTAATTCGTAATAGCACTGGAAAATTGGCTTTTCCAGCTGGGAGGTAGGGGAAATGGCAGCAATCGTTCTGGCGCATGGCGCCTGGTCCGCGGCTTGGGCTTGGAAAAAGATGCGCCCCCGCCTCAGGGCCGCCGGCCACGAATTCTTCTCGCCGACCTACACCGGGCTCGGCGAACGGGCTCACCTCGCCCGCCCCGAGATCGATCTGTCGACGCACATTCAGGACGTGCTGGCGGTGCTGGAATTCGAGGACCTGACCGACGTCACGCTGCTCGGCCATTCCTATGGCGGCATGGTCGCGACGGGCGTCGCCGACAAGGCGCGCAGCCGCATTGCGCGCGTGGTCTATATCGACGCCTTCGCGCCCAAGGACGGCCAAAGCCTGTTCGATCTGGTGGGTCCCAAGGCCGAGGGCAACATGCGCGCCGGCGCCACCAAGGACGGCGACGGCTGGCGGCTGCCCATCAACCCGATGCCGCCCGACACCGCGCCCGAGGATGTGGCTTGGGCCAGTCCGCGCCGCCGGCCGCAACCGATCCGGACCTTCGAACAGAAGCTCGAACTCACCTCGAAGGAACCGCCGCCGCCGCGCCATTTCATCTACGCCACCCGCAACGGACCAGGCGATGTGTTCCGCCAGTTCAGCGAGCGCGCCAAGAGCGAAGCCGGCTGGAAGTCCTACGAACTCGATTCCAGCCACAATCCCCACATCACCTGTCCCGACGCCCTGATGGCGCTGTTGACCCGGATCATGCCCAATACGTGGGAAGACAAATGAGGGCGGACAAATGAGCGACAGTCTGGCGCATGACGTTCTGGGTCAGCTTGGCCGCACCCGTCGGGCCGACGATCAGCTCACCCTCACCGGCGGCAACGATCCCGTGTTCGCCACGCCTTGGCGCATCGGTCAGGCGGGAGCTGCCGCGCTGGGCGCGGTGGGCCTCGCCGTCTCGGATCTCTGGCGCCTGCGCACCGGCAAGCCCCAGGCCGTGAGCGTCGACCTGCGCGCAGCCGCCGCCTCGCTGCGCTCCAACACCTATGTCCGCCGCAATGGCGAGAAGCCGGTGTCGTGGGACCCGCTGGCCGGCCACTATCCGACGCGCGATGGCCGGACCATGTTCCTGCACACAAATCATCCGCATCATCGCGCCGGTGCGCTGCGCATCGCGGGCGCCAAGGCCGAAACGCGCGAGGCGCTGGCCGAAGCCGTCATCAATTGGGACGGGCTAGCCATCGAAGAAGCAATCGCGGCCGGCAACTGCGTCGGCGGCCTCGTGCGCAGTCGCGACGAATGGAACGCCCATCCGCATGGCATCGCCGTTGCCAATCTGCCGCTGATCGACATGGTCAAGATCGGCGAGGCGCCGGCGCGACCGCTGGCAAAAGGCGACAGACCGCTCAGCGGCATCCGCGCCCTTGATCTCACCCGAGTGCTGGCCGGCCCGACCAGCGGTCGCGTCCTGGCCGAGAACGGCGCCGACGTGCTGCACATCGCGGCCCCTCACCTGCCGTACCAAACCGAACTGCTGATGGACACCGGCCACGGCAAGCGCTGCGCCTGGCTCGATCTGCGCGAGCCAGCCGGCGTCGAGACACTGAACGGCCTGGTGCGCGAGGCCGATGTCTTCACGCAGGGTTATAGGCCCGGCACGCTCGCGGCGCGCGGCTTCTCGCCGGAGCGTCTGGCCGAGCTGCGGTCGGGCATCGTCTGCGTGAGCATCTGCGCCTACGGCCACGAAGGCCCGTGGTCTTCGCGACGCGGCTTCGATTCGATCGTGCAGAACGTCACCGGCCTCTCGGCGACACAAGGCACGCTGGAGAAGCCGCGCAACATGCCGGTGCAGGCCAACGACTATATCGCAGGCTATCTCGGCGCCCTGGGCGCCATGGCGGGTCTCGCGCGGCGCACCGAACAGGGCGGCTCGTGGCTGGTACGCGTCTCGCTGGTCCAGGTCGCGCACTGGATCGCGAGCCTCGGCACCGTCGATGCCGCGAAGGGCGCGGCCGAACTGGCCGACGACGAACTGGCCGACCTCATCACCGAGAGCGTCGGCCCGTTCGGCCGGCTGAACCATCTCCGCCCGATCGTGCGGTTGAGCGAAACGCCCGCCTTCTACGCCCGGCCGGCCGAACCGCTCGGCAGCTCGCCGGCGCGGTGGACTTGAAGAGGCGGGCTTGAATTAGCTAAGATGATTAGCTAATCTAAATTCATGCCCACCTACACGATCCACGCTGCCAAGACGAACCTCTCCAAGCTCGTCGCGCGCGCCGAGGCCGGCGAGGAGATCGTGCTCGCACGCGGCAAGGAACCCGTGGTGAAAATCGTGCCGGTCGCACCGAAACCCAAACGCAAGTTCGGCCGCCTGAAGGGCAAGGGCTCGGTCGGTCCGGCGTTCTTCGAGCCTCTGCCCGAGGACGAACTCAAGCTCTGGGAATGACGCGTGCGGCTTCTTCTCGACACGCACGCATTCCTCTGGTGGGTGTTCGCCGATCCCAAACTCTCCCGCCGTGCCCGCATCGCGATCGACAATGATGGCGAGAACGAGGTCTTCGTAAGTGCCGCTTCCGCCTGGGAAATCGCCACCAAGCACAGGATCGGCAAATTGCCCGATGCGCGTGTCGTTGCAGACGACATCTCCGGCACGGTCGCTGCCGAAGGATTCGCCGAACTGACCATATCGGTCCGCCATGCCCAACATGCCGGCAATCTCGGCGGACATCACAAGGATCCATTCGATCGCTTGCTGATCTCCCAAGCAATGCTCGAAGACATGGCCCTCGTGTCCAACGAACGGGCCTTCGATGCCTATGGTGTGAAGCGCCTTTGGTGAGGACCGGGTGAATGGCCGACGAAACCAAATCGGGATCGGATTGGTCACCGGAAGAGGTCAGGCTGATTGTCGAAGACTATTTTGAAATGCTTCGCGGCGAACAGGCCGGTCACATCTACAACAAGACCGAACATCGCCGAAACTTGATGGAACATATCGGCCGCAACAAAGGGTCTGTTGAGTTCAAGCATCAGAACATCTCGGCCGTTCTCAGCGAACTCGGCCTTCCGTGGATCAAGGGATACAAGCCACGCCACAACTACCAAGGCGCGCTCCTGGATGCGATCTCCGACTATCTCTCGAAGAACCCCGATCCAATACCTTTCGTGCCGCGACCTATCGTCGGCCTGGCCGAAGCCCCCGAACTCTATCTCGGGCCGGCTCCCTCGCCTCAAGGCGTAGATTTGAAAAGGCCGCACGCTCTAGAAAGGCTGATCCGAAAATTTGATCCTGCCGCCCGCGATCAACTTAATCGCGCTCTGGGTCGCGCTGGCGAAGAACGCATCTTTGAATACGAGCGTCGGACGCTCGCCAAACTCGACCGGCCGGACCTTGCGCGAAAAGTCCGATGGATATCCCAGGAAGAAGGCGACGGCGCCGGTTACGACATCTGCTCGTTCGATCCGTCTGGCGCAGAAAGACTAATCGAAGTGAAAACCACGCGCGGCAGCAGCACCACGCCATTTTATCTGACGCGAAATGAGAACGATGTAGCTGAAGAGCGTCCGGATGCCTTCCGCCTTTACCGACTGTACGAATTTTCGAAGCAGCCCGGCCTATTCACATTGGCACCGCCACTTGAAGCGGTACTACGGCTAGAACCTCTTACGTTTCGCGCATCTCTCAAGTAGTAGACTCTCCTCATCCGATTTCAGACGGCCCGCTTGATCTCTCGCAAGGTTGCAGACAGGTCCCGTCGGGCAAACTATCGTTGAAATGGCTTCCCCGAGGCGTCGATCCCGACAAGGCCGGTGATGTAGCGGACATGGGCGCAATCCTTGCCATCACTGACAGGAAGGCGTGAGGGCGGCGCATGCGCATTGCCCTCATGGCCGATATCCATGCCAACCGCGAGGCGTTCGAGGCCTGCCTCGTCCATGCGCGCCGCCACGGCGCCGAGCGTCACGTCTTTCTCGGCGATCATGTCGGCTACAACGCCGACCCGGCCTGGACCCTCGCCACGATCATGGATCTGGTCGGCAAGGGCGCGGTGGCGCTGCGCGGCAACCACGATCGCGCCATCGCCGAACCCTCCGAGCGCATGACCCCCGACGCCGCCGTCGCCATCGCCTGGACGCGCGGCCAGCTCGGCGACGGCGCGCGACGTTTCCTCGAGGAGCTGCCACTGCAGATCGAAGAGGAGGACCGGCTCTACGTCCATGCCGAGGTGCCGGCAGGCCTGCGTTGGCGCTACGTCTTGGGCGCCGGCGATGCCGAGCGCTGCCTGAAAGCCACGACGGCAAAATATGCCTTCTGCGGCCATGTCCATCTGCCGGCGCTCTACGGTGTGGCGCCGCTCGGGCGTACCGCGACTTTCCGGCCGCCGGACGGCGTCGCCGTGGAGCTGACGGCCCGGCGGCACTGGTTCGCGGTGCTGGGTTCGGTCGGCCAGCCGCGCGACGGCAATCCAGCGGCGGCCTATTCCATGCTCGACACCGCCCGCCGCGAACTCACCTGCCATCGCGTGCCCTACGACATCGCCGCCACGGCCGACAAGATCCGCCGCGTCGGCCTGCCCGAGGCACTGGCCCGGCGCCTCGCGCGGGGCCTCTGACCATGGCCGGCATTCGGCTGCAGCCCGGCGAGGAGATCGACGGTTTCACCATCGGCCAGCGCCTCCATGTCGGCGGCATGGCGACGCTGTGGGAAGCGACGCATCCCGACCATGCGATTCCCCTGGTGATGAAGGCGCCGCTGCTCAACGAGGGCGAGGATCCGGCCGCGATCGTGAGCTTCGAGATGGAGCAGATGCTCCTGCCGCGCCTCTCCGGCCCGCATGTGCCGAAGTTCATCGCCGCCGGAGATTTCGAAATCCGGCCCTACATCGTCATGGAGCGCCTGTCAGGTAAGTCCCTGGTCTCGCGCCTTGCCGATCTGCCACTGCCGCCCGTCGAAGTCGCTGAGCTCGGCGCCCGCATCGCGCTCGCGCTCGAGGACCTGCATCGCCAGAACGTCGTCCATCTCGACGTAAAACCCTCGAACGTCATGTTCCGTCCCGACGGCGCGGCCGCGCTGATCGACTTCGGCCTGTCGCGCCATAGCCAGCTACCCGACCTGATGGAGGAGGAGTTCCGCGTGCCCTACGGCACGGCGCCCTACATGGCGCCGGAGCAGGTGATGGGCAATCGCCGCGAGCCGCGCTCCGACCTCTTCGCGCTGGGTGTTCTGCTGTATTTCCTCGCCACCGACGTGCTGCCATTCGGCGACCCAGTGGGGCTGCGAGCGCTCAAGCGACGGATCTGGCGCGATCCCGTCCCACCGCGCCGCCCGCGGCCCGATCTACCGCCGTGGCTGCAGGAGACGATCCTGCGTTGCCTCGAGGTCGACCCGGCGCGGCGCTATCCCACGGCAACGCAACTCGCCTTTGACCTGCAGCATGCCGACCAGATCGCCCTGACGGCGCGCGCCGAGCGCATGGAACGTGACTCGTTCCTCACCGTCCTGAATCGACGCTTCAACCTCGGCACTGTGTCCGTCGACCTGTTCGGCAGTCCAACCGCCAGACAGGCAGCAGACGCCCCGATCGTTGCAGTTGCCATCGACTTCGAACACACACCGCCCGAACTCGCTCAGGCCCTGCGCACGGCGGCCGGCCAGGTCCTGGCGACGCTGCCCGGCGCGCGTCTTGCCTGTCTCAATGTGCTCGTGCCCAGCCTGATGTCGATCGACAGTTCACTCGATGCCGACGGCCGCAACAAACATGTCACACGGTTGATCGACCTGAAACATTGGGCGGTCGCGCTAGGTCTCGCCGAGGGCCGCATAACCTTCCACGTCCTTGAAGGACGCGGTGCCGCCGACGCAATCCTCGACCATGTCCGCGCCAATCGGGTCGATCACGTCATCCTGGGCGCGCGGGCCGATTCGCGGATGCGCAGCCTTCTGGGCAGCGTTTCAGCCGAGGTCGCGGCGCATGCGCCCTGCAGCGTGACGGTGGTCCGCCCACGACACCACGGGGCTTGATTCGGCCGGCCGGTTTCGTCAGCGTGCGGCGCCAACGCCGCGAGGATGCCATGCCCGACACGATCGCCCCGCATACCGTTGCCTCAATTGCCGATCTGGAAGCGCTCTACGGCCAGCCCGGTGAGACCTCGACCGTGAAGGAAGTGGCGCGGATCACGCCGCACTACCGCGCCTATATCGAGGCTTCGCCCTTCGCGTCGCTCGCGACCTCGGGGCCGGAGGGACTCGACTGTTCGCCGCGCGGCGACAGGCCGGGCTTCGTGCGCATCCACGACGAGAGGACGCTGATGCTGCCCGACCGGCGCGGCAACAACCGCATCGACTCGCTGCGCAACATCGTGCGCGATCCGCGCGTGGCGCTGCTGTTCCTGATCCCGGGCGTGGGCAACACGCTCAGGGTCAACGGTCGCGCCCGGCTCAGCGTCGAGCCGGCCCTGCTCGAGTCCTTCGCCGTCGAGGACAAGGCGCCGCGCTCGGTGATGGTGATGACCGTCGATGCCGTCTACTTCCAGTGCGCCCGCGCCCTGGTGCGCTCCGAGCTGTGGAACCCGGCGCGCCATGTCGACCCCATGAGCCTGCCCAGCGCCGGCCATATCCTGGCGGCGTTGAGCCAGGACCGCGTCGGCGGCGAAACCTACGACCGCGAGTGGTCGAGCCGCGCCGCCAAGACGATGTGGTAGCTGCCGTCAGGCCGCCGCCCGCACCAGGGGCCGCGCGGCCAGCGCGTCGAGAAAGCGGCGGCAATAGAGCTGGGCCGTGGTCCGGAACACCTTGGCCTTGAGTGCCGCATGCCGCTGCTTGCGTTCGGCGGCCGGCATCGTCAGCGCCAGGTGCATGGCGTCGGCGATGGCGTCGGGGTCGAACGGATTGACGATCAGGGCCTCGGTGAGTTCGTGCGCGGCGCCCGCGAACCGTGACAGCACCAGGACGCCCGGATCCTCGTCGGATTGGGCGGCAACGAACTCCTTGGCGACGAGGTTCATGCCGTCGCGCAGCGGCGTCACCACGCCGATCCGCCCGAGGCGATAGAGGCCGGCCAGCGTCGCGCGCGGCGCCGCCCGCGCGCTGTAGCGCAGTGGCGTCCAGTCGAACTCGGAGAACTTGCCGTTGATCCGGCCCGCCAAGCGGTCGAGTTCGATGCGCAGCCTTCGATATTCGTCAACCTCCTCGCGCGACCGCGGGCAGATCTGCAGGAAATGGATCTTGCGGCGGTGCTCGGGATGCTTCTCGAGCAGGCGGCCGAAGGCCTCGAAGCGCTGCGGCAGACCCTTGGAATAATCCATACGGTCGACGCCGATGATGAGCGCCCGCCCGACCATGCTCTCGCCAACCCGTCGCACCAGCTTGTCGCCGGCCGCGCGCGCGGCATCCTGGGCGAAGGCCTCGGCATCGATTCCGATCGGGTCGGCAAAGGCGCGCATGCGACGGCCGTTCAGCCGCACCCATTCGCCGTCGACCGTGGCCCCCAGCATGCGCTGCGCGCAGTCGCGGAAGTCGCGGGCATGTTCCTCGGTCTGGAAGCCGACGAGGTCGTAGGCGCAGAGATCGGCCACCAGTTCGCGCGCGACCGGCATGGCTTCGAGCATCGAGGGCGGCACGAACGGAACATGAAGGAAGAAGCCGATAGGCCCGCGAAAGCCCTGCGCCCGCAGCATGCGGCCGAACGGGATCAGGTGGTAGTCGTGTGCCCACACCGTGTCGTCGGGCTGCAGCACCGGCTCCAGCGATGTCGCGAAGGCCTGGTTGACCGCGAGATAGCCTTCGTAGTCCTCGCGGTGGAAATGCATCAGGCCGAGACGGAAGTGCAGCAGCGGCCACAGCGCCCCGTTGGCGAAGCCGACATAGAAGCTGCGATGCGCCTCGGGCGTGAGGTCGACCGTGGCATAGGTGACGCCCCGTGCCTCGACGAGCGACGGCTGCGCCGCAGGCTCGGCGGTGAGCCGGCCGCTCCAGCCGAACCACATCGAGCCCGGCGTCAGCAGATCGCGCAGCGCGATGGCCAGGCCACCGGCGGCCGCGCCGCGGGCCTTGGGGATCGGCACTCGATTCGAGACGATTACGAGGCGTGCCATAGTCCCTCCTCCCAGCTCCTCGACAGGCGCATGGCCGACAGGATCAGCCCGACTTGCGAGTAGGTTTGCGGAAAGTTGCCCCACAGCTCGCCGGTGCGGGGATCGATGTCTTCCGACAGCAGCCCGAGATGGTTGCGCCGGCCGAGCAGGTTGTTGAACAGCTCGAGCGCCTCGTCGCGCCGGCCGACGCTCGCGAGCGCGTCGATGTACCAGAAGGTGCAGAGCAGGAACGCGTTGGACGGCTTGCCGAAATCGTCGGCCTCGGCATAGCGCATGACGAAGCCGTTCTTCATCAGCCGCTTGCCGACGACGTCGATCGTGGCGGAAAAGCGCGGATCGTCGGAGCGCAGCAGTCCGATCTCGGGCAGCACCAGGCTCGACGCGTCGAGCATGTCGCGGTCGAGCACGCCCGA
>JAUXST010000303.1 GCA_030679805.1 Reyranella sp.
GCCATCACCGGCGCCTTCGACCGCATCGACATCACGGGGCGCGGCGGCCTCAAGCTCAGGGACAAGTGGGCCGACGGGCCGCACACTTATCTCGGTCTGAACGTGGAAGGCTTCCCCAACATGCTGACCCTGGTCGGGCCGCACAATGCCGCGACCTTCTGCAACATCCCGCGCTGCATCGAGCAGAACGTCGACTTCGTGACCACGCTGCTCGCGGACATGCGGAAGAAGGGTCTCGCGCGCATCGAGGCGACGCTGCAGGCGGAGGAAGAATGGACCGCCCACGTCCACGATACCGGCTCGCGGCTGCTCGCCATGCAGGTCGATTCCTGGATGACCGGCGTCAACAAGAACGTCCCCGGCCGCCTCAAGCGCACCTTCATGGCCTACGCCGGCGGTGCGCCCAAGTACCGTCAGAAGTGCGAGGAGATCGCGGCCAACGGTTACGAAGGCTTCCGCCTGGGCTGATCGGCATGCCGCGCCGCAAAATGTGACTTGAACCGCGGCCCCGCGCAGGCGTTATGAGAGGACGCGGTCGCATCTGCGACCCTCTCCCGTGTTCGAAGGCAGCATCTTGACCGAAACAGTTTCCCGTCCCGCACTGCTCTCGGTCGCTCACGCGGTGCCGCCGCACCGTATGCTGCAGACCGACGCCGAGGCCGCGGCGCGCGGCATGTTCGCCCATCGCTACGCCGCCTTCGAGCGCATGGCACCCGTGTTCACCACCGCCGGCATCGAATCCCGCTACACGGTGAAGCCGCTTGACTGGTACCTCACCGATCTCGATTGGCCCGAGCGCAACGCGGCCTACCTCGCGGGGGCGCAGGAGCTTTTCGTCGATGCCGCCACGCGCGCGCTGGCCGCGGCGGGCTGCAGCGCCGCCGACGTCGACACCATCGTCACCATCTCCTCGACCGGCATCGCCACGCCCAGCCTGGAAGCGCGCGCGGCCGGGCGCATGGGCTTCCGCGCCGATGTCGAGCGCGTGCCGGTGTTTGGCCTCGGCTGCGCCGGCGGTGTCTCCGGCCTCGCACTCGCCGGACGCCTCGCGGCGGCGCGGCCGGGTTCGACCGTGCTGCTGGTCGCCATCGAAATCTGTACTGCCGCCTTCCGCATGGACCAGCTCACCGCCGCCAACATGGTGGCGACCGCTTTGTTCGGCGATGGCGCCGCGGCCTGCGTCGTGCGCACGGGCGAGGGCGGCCTCGCCCGCATCGAAGGCGCCGGCCAGCATCTGTGGCCCGACACGCTCGACATCATGGGCTGGACCGTCGATCCGACCGGCCTCGGCGTCGTCTTCGACCGTTCCATCCCGCCCTTCGCCGAGCAGAAGGTGGGCCCCGCCGTCGACGGCATCCTGGCGCGCATCGGCGTCGATCGCGCCGCCGTCGACCGCTTCGCCTGCCATCCCGGCGGCGCCAAGGTGATCACCGCGCTCGAGACCACGCTCAGGCTCGACCAGGGCACGCTCGACCACGAGCGCGACGTGCTGCGCGAGTACGGCAACATGTCGGCGCCGACCGTGCTGTTCGTGCTCGAACGGCTGGCGAAGGCCAACTCACCGAATTCAGGGCTGCCGCAACGCACCGTGCTTACGGCGCTCGGCCCCGGCTTCACCTGTTCCTGCCTCTCGCTGGCGCGAGCCGCCTGACCGCATGAGCCTGCCTGCATGAGCTTCGCTGAACTGGTCCCGGTCATTGTTCTCGGCCTGGTCTCGCTCCAGCGCCTGAGCGAGCTGCTGCTGGCCCGCCGCAACACGGCGCAGCTGCTGGCCGCGGGCGCCTACGAGGTGGGCGCTTCGCACTATCCGCTGATCGCGGCGCTGCACGTGGCCTGGCTCACCGGGCTCTGGTTCCTCGTCCTCGCGCGTGGTCCGACGTTGATCGTGGGCCTCGACTGGCTCTGGCTCGGCCTCTTCGCCGTCCTGCAGCTCGGCCGTGCCTGGGTGATCGCGAGCCTCGGCCGCCGCTGGACGACGCGCATCATCGTCCTGCCCGGGGCACCGCTGGTGACACACGGCCCCTACCGCTTCACCAACCACCCCAACTACTGGGTGGTGGCGGGCGAGATCGCCACCCTGCCGCTCGCCTTCGGCTTGCCCTGGTATGCGCTCGTCTTCTCCGCCCTCAATGCCGGGGTGATGTGGATCCGCGTGAGGACCGAGGCGGCGGCGTTGCGACCATGAGTGTGGCGGCGGGCACGCCCTCCGGGGAGCGTCCCGCGGCCAGCCTCGCCATCTGGCTGGGTTTTGGCGCCATGACGCTCGGCATGTTCATGGCCGTGCTCGACATCCAGATCGTGGTCACGTCGCTGCCCAACATCAGCAACGCGCTTTCTATCCCGCCCGACCGCATGAGCTGGATCCAGACCGCTTACCTGATCGCCGAAGTCATCGCCATCCCGCTCACCGGCCTGCTGACGCGCGTGCTGAGCCTGCGCGTGCTGTTTGCGTCAGCGCTGGCGCTGTTCACCGCCGCGTCGCTCGCCTGCGCGGCGAGCGGCGGCTTCGAGAGCCTGATCGTGGCTCGTGTCATACAAGGCTTCGCCGGCGGCGTGCTGATCCCGTCGGTGTTCTCCGCCGTGTTCCTGCTCTTTCCCGTCCGCCAGCAGGGCCTCGCCACGACGCTGGGCGGCGTGATGGCGGTGCTGGCGCCCACCGTCGGTCCGCTGGTCGGCGGCTGGATCACCCAGACCTTCTCCTGGCACTGGCTGTTTCTGGTGAACGTCGGGCCGGGCATCGCCGCCGTCGCCGTGGCCGCGCGCTGCCTGCCGCACGAGGCGGGCGAATATGCCCATGCCCGCCGCGTCGATCTTTTGGGCCTGCTGCTGATGGCGGCCTCGCTCGCCGCGCTGGAGATCGGCCTGAAGGATGCGCCCAAGCACGGCTGGGCCTCGCTGCATGTGCTGGGCCTGTTCGCCGTCTGCCTCGCCTGCGGCGCCGGCTTCGTGCGCCGCAGCCTCGGCCGCGCCCATCCGGTGGTCGAACTCAGGGCGCTGCTCGACCGCAACTTCGCCATCGGCTGCCTGCTGAGTTTCACCCTCGGCATCGGGCTCTATGGTTCGGTCTATCTGATGCCGGTGTTCCTGGGCTTCGTGCGCGAGCACGGGCCCTTGGAAATCGGCACCATTATGCTGGTGACCGGCCTCGCCCAGCTCGCGACCGCGCCGATCGCCGTCGAACTCGAGCGCCGCGTCGACGGCCGCCTGCTGATGGCCGGCGGCTTCGCCTTGTTTGCGCTCGGCCTCGGCTGGAGCGCCTTCCAGACCCGCGAGACCGACTTCGACGAGATGCTGGTGCCGCAGATCCTGCGCGGCGTCGCCATCATGTTCTGCCTGCTGCCGCCCACGCGCCTGGCGCTGGGCCACTTCGCAGCCGACCGCGTGGCAGACGCCAGCGGGCTCTTCAACTTGATGCGCAACCTGGGCGGCGCCATCGGCCTCGCCCTGATCGACACCATCCTGTTCGGCCGCGCCCCCGTCATCGGCGAGGCGTTGGCCGCGCGTCTGAAACGTGGCGACCTCAGCGTGGCGCCGCTGCTCGACCTGCCGGAGGAGACGGTGGCGAGCGCCCCCAGCCGCATCGTCGACGCCGTCGTGATCGAACTCGTGCGCCCCCTGGTCGAACGCGCCGCACTGGTGCAGGCCATCAACGAGGCCTGGGCGATGCTGGCTATCGTGGCGGCACTTTCGCTGCTGGCGATCCCGCTGATCGCGCCCCGCGCACCAGCCGGCCCGGCAGCGCGCCGGTGAATTCGCCGTCGCGATAGGTCACTTCGCCGCCCACGACCGTGGCGCGATAGCCCTCGGCCTTCTGCTCCAGCCGCCGCCCGCCGCCCGGCAGGTTGTGCACCGGATGCGGCGCCGAGACTCTTAGCCGGTCGAGATCGATCACGTTGAGGTCGGCCTTGTAGCCCGGCGCCAGCCGGCCGCGATCGCCCAGCCCCACCGCCCGCGCCGGCGCGTCGGTGAGCTGCTGCACCGTCCAGGCAAGCGGCAGGCGTTCGCCCCGCCGGTCGCGCATCCAGTAGGTGAGCGCATGCGTCGTGTAGCTCGCGTCGCAGATCAGGCCGTAATGCGCGCCGCCGTCGCCCAGCGCGATCACCGTGGTGGGATCGCGCAGCATGGCGGCCATGTTGGCGTCGGAGCAGTCGGTGTAGTTGGCGCCGGGATGGAACAGGATGGTGCGGCCGTCGCCCTGGACCAGCAGGTCGTAGGCGAGCTCGAGCGGCGAGACGCCGAGCCTGGCGGCGCGCGCGTCCAGCCGCTGGTCGGCCGGCGGCGTGTAATCAGGCGGATCGCCCAGCACGAACATGTTGGCGACGCTGCGCATGAAGGCCAGCATCTGCGGGTTGCGGTAGGCCGGCTGCTCGCCGAGCAGCCGCGCGCGCAGCGCCGGATCGCGCAGCCGCGCCAGCTTCTCGGGCAATGCGAGCCCCTCGACTTCGCGATAGCCCGGGCAGGTCGAGAAGGGATGGAACGACAGTTCCAGCCCGTAGAGCAGCGCCACCGGCCGCGCGGCGACCTGGCCGCGGATCGGCAGGCCGTCGCGGTTGGCGCGACCGACCTCGCCGAGCAGGGTCTGCCAGCGGTTGGGATAGATCGAGATGTCGAGCAGGGTGAAGGAGAGTGGCCGGCCCGAGGCCTCGACCAGGCGGCGCAGCATGCCGAACTCCGTGGAACCCTCCGTCGTCGTGTCGGCGAAGTCGTCGAGAAGCTGGATCACGCCCTTGCCTGCGCGGCGCAGACCGCGGGCGATCGCCGTCAGCTCCTCTTCCGCCGCGGTGATGGTGGGCGTGAGCGCGCCCTCGGACGTGCGGTGGAACAGCGAGCGCGAGGTCGAGAAGCCGAGCGCGCCGGCGTTCACGCCCTCCTCGACCAGCGCGCTCATCGCCGCCATGTCCTCGGCCGTCGCCGGCTCGCGCTCGACGCCGCGCTGGCCCATCACGAAGACGCGTACCGGCGCGTGCGGTACTTGCGTCGCGAAGTCGATGTCGCAGCGCCGAGCCTGAAGCGCGTCGAGATAGTCGGGGAAGCTCTGCCAGTTCCACGGCACGCCGGCGCGCATCACGATCTCGGGGATGTCCTCGACGCCTTCCATGACCTTGATCAGCGTGTCGCGGTCCTGCGGCCGGCAGGGCGCGAAGCCCACGCCGCAATTGCCCATCAGCACCGTGGTGACGCCATGGCCGGAGGAGGGCGAGAACCGCTCGTCCCAGGTCACCTGCCCGTCGTAGTGCGTGTGGATATCGACGAAGCCCGGCGTCACCGCGAGCCCCTTGGCGTCGATCTCCTCGCGGCCTGTACCGGCGATCCTGCCGACGGCGGCAATCCGCCCGTCCAGCACTGCGACGTCCGCTTCGCGCGGCTCAGCCCCAGTGCCGTCGAGCACGGTGCCGTTGCGTATCACCAAGTCGAATGGGGCTGCCATGGCTTCCTCCCGCGAGAGTCGGTTGCTCAGGGTTCGTTGGGTTGGTTAACACCTTGGTCTGGCGAAGGGAATTCGCGCAGAGCCCGTGTTCGTGCCGCGAAATCGCGTGACGATGCGGAGCGGTAGGAGATCGCGACCAACCCTATACGCAACGGATGGTAGGCGTGGACCAGTCAGTGCAGGCACTTTGCCAGCACTTCGCCGCCTCTTCATTTTTCTTGAACAAAAACTTGCAGGTTCAACAGGTTTTTGCTAAGAAAAGTCCTACACTGGGCGTTTCGTGAAAGCGCCCCCGGCCCGCTCCGCCCCTTGTAATCAAGGGGCCTCCGAGCGGGCTTTTTTGTGCCTAAAACCCGGGAAAATCGATGTCCAAAACCCTCCGCAGTCACGTGGCGTTGCCGCCGCGCGCCGTCGCCGATTTCTTTCGCCTGTTCGCCGCCTCGGGCTCGGTGGCCTTCGCCGCCGATCGCACCGGCCTGTCGCGCAGCGTGCTCTACCGCCGCAAGCGCTCCGACCCGGCCTTCGCCAGGCGCTGGGCCGAGGCGCAGGAACTCGGCGTGTCGAAAGTGCGTGACGAGGTCTTCCGTCGCGCCGTCGTCGGCATCAAGCGGCCGGTGTTCCACGGCGGCGTCAAGATCGGCAAGGTGAAGGTCTACGACAACCGCCTGCTGTGGTCGCTGCTGAAATCGCACGAGCCCGAGACCTACGGGCCCCGGCGTCCGCAGGCGCTGGGCGGCGCGCCGGTCGATCTCGCCCGCCGCCTCGACGAGGCCGATGCGCGTGTCGCCCGGTACGAAGCCGGGCTGCGCGAAGCAGCGAAGCTGAAATCCTCATAACTGGACCGCGGGCCTCCTCAGGGCGGAGGTCACTCCGCCCGCGCCCGCCTCAAGAATCATGAGCGGGCCTGGAGGCCCGCGGTCCCCATGATGGAGAAAACCATGCTCGATCAAACCAACACCCAGGCAGAAGCCGAAGAGCGTGCCATTGCGATGGCGCGGCTCTGTCGCAAGGATCCACTGAAATTCGTGCTCTCGGTCTTCCCCTGGGGCATTCCCGGTACGCCGCTCGCCAACGCCGACGGCCCCGAGCCGTGGCAAATCGAGCTCCTTGCCAACTTGCGCGACGATCTCGTCGCCGGCCGCTCGCCCGTTCGCATCGCCGTGGCGTCGGGCCACGGCGTCGGCAAGTCGGCGCTGGTGGCGTGGCTGGTGCTGTGGGCGCTGGCGACGCAGCCGGGTACGCGCGGCGTGGTGACGGCCAATACCGAGACCCAGCTCCGCACCAAGACCTGGGCCGAACTCAGCAAATGGCACGGCCTCGCCATCTGCCGCGACTGGCTGGCCTATAGCGCCACCGCGATCACCGCCGCCGAGGAGGGCAAGGCCGCCGCCTGGCGCTGCGACCTGGTGCCGTGGTCGGCGCACAACGCAGAGGCCTTCGCCGGCCTGCACAACCAAGGCGGCCGGCTGCTGCTGGTGTTCGACGAGGCCTCCGCCATCGCCGACACCATCTGGGAGACGGCCGAGGGCGCGCTCACCGACGCCAACACCGAGATCGTCTGGCTGGCCTTCGGCAACCCGACGCGCAACGGCGGCCGCTTCCACGATTGCTTCGGGAAGTTCCGCGAGCGCTGGCGCACCGCCCATGTCGATGCGCGGCAGGTCTCCTTCACCAACAAGGCGCAGATCGCCGAATGGGTACGCGACTACGGCGAGGACTCGGATTTCGTGAAGGTCCGCGTGCGCGGCGCCTTCCCCAAGGCCGGCGCGCTGCAGTTCATCGACGGCGAGCGCGTGCGCGAGGCGATGGCGCGCGAACTGCCGCCGGCCTTCTACGACCCGGTGGTGATGGGCGTCGACGTCGCGCGCTTCGGCGACGACCGCAGCGTGATCTTTATCCGCAAGGGGAGGGACGGCCGCACCTGGCCAATCCAGAAGCTGAAGGGCCTCGACCTGATGCAGCTCGCCGGCATCGTCTGCCAGCGCGCGGCCGAGGTGGGGGCGCGTGCCGTGTTCGTCGACGAGGGCGGCATCGGCGCCGGCGTCGTCGATCGCCTGCGCCAGCTGGGCGTGCCCGGCGTGCACGGCATCAACTTCGGCTCGCGGCCGGGCGGCTGGACGCCGGACGGCCAGGCGCCGCTCTACGCCAACAAGCGCGCCGAGATGTGGGGCATGGTGAAGGGCTGGCTGGAGCAGGGCGCCTTGCCCGACGATCCCGAGCTGGCGCAGGACCTGACCGGCGTCGAATACGGCTACGACGCCCGCAGCGCCATCCAGCTCGAGCGCAAGGAGGACATGAAGAAGCGCGGCCTGCTGTCGCCGGATATCGGCGACGCGCTGGCGCTGACGTTCGCGTGGCCGCTGCATGCGGAGATGGACTACCGGTGGAACGATCAGCCGGGGCGGGTGCGCATTCTGGACGAGGATCATGAGTACGATATGTTTCATGATTTGTAGATCTTAGTATGTAGTTTAAAGGCAACGCTGACGTTTACGCGACGATCAAGTTTATTGAGAATTGCGATCAAACGATCGATCGTGAGTCGATCGAGGCTCACGCGGCGAATTCGTGAAAAGTCGGCGCCCCGCCCGCCGAGTTCAAGCGGGCAGGTCGGGCAGGACGATTCCGGCGGCGGCGAGCGAAGCGGCGATGTCGGGGATGGAGCGGAAGAGCACCAGCGGATCGTCCCGCGAGGGCAGGAAGCCGCGCCGGACCCAGAATGCCTGGGCCTCTTCGTCGAGGGCGTTGACGACCACGGCGCGTCCGCCGATCAGGCGCGCGCCTAGGACACAGCGCTGCAGTGCGTGCGCCAGCAGCGCGGTGCCGACGCCGCGGCCGATCCACGCCCGATCCGTCGCGAGCTGGCCCAGCAGCAAGCAGGGCACGGGATTCGGCGGTTGCCCCGTCCTGACCGAACGCGGCATCGCCGCCGGCAGCACGGCGGTGGGTGCCAGGCCATAGTAACCGGCGACGCGACCGGCCTCGTGAACGACCGTGACGGCGGTGAATCCCCGGGACTGGTTCGACAGCGCCCGGCTCTTCAGCCAGTCGTCCAGCGCCGGCTTGCCGCAGGAAAAGGATGCGACGTCGTGGCCGGCTGTCAGCGGCTCGGGCGGCGAGAGCGCCATGGTCGTACGGTCAGGGCGTGCCTTCAACGTGCTCCGGCCTTGCGCTTCCAGGGCGGCTTGCGGCCGAACATTTCGACCATCCCGCGAATGGGACGGCCGGGCGCGGACACGGCCGTCATGAAGGCAGCGAACCCGCCGGGGCTCATGCGGATCAGGGCCTGCTCCATGATCGCTTCCTCGGCGGCGCGAACGGCGGCATCGCGCACGAAATCGGTGCGCGACCGGCCGCGCAATCCGGCGGCGCGATCGATCACGGCAATATCGCCCTCGGGCAGGCGCATCGACAGCGGGTGGTCCTTGCGTTTGGCGACGCGGGGCATGGGCAGTCTCCGGTTCCGGGGATTGAATAGCACGCTGTAGTGCTTTTTACAATACGAGGGATGCGTTTGTTCGCGTGTCGCGCGGGCGGAGCTGGCGAGGTTACTTTTCAAAAGGAGCAGACATGACCGATTTCGACGATGCCACCTGGGCTTTTATCGAGAACGAAAAGCTCGAACAGACACAGGACTACCTGCGCCGCGGCCGGCCCTATGCGGGACTTGCGCCGGACGATCTGCAGGCGCGCTGGATTGCGGCCTTCCGCGATTTCGCCGCCGATATCGGCGACGACGACGACCTCGTGCTCATGTTCGACCTCGAAGCAGAGTACCGGTTGCGCGACCTCAGGCTGCCCGAGGAACTGGTGGAGGCGGAGCAGGAGATGCTGGATCGGGGAATGGAGGAATGGCTGGAGAACGATCCCAAATCCTGGGACGAGATGGCCGAAAGCGTAATCGACGAGATCGCCGACTTCAGTTGCTCGACGGCGGCGGCACCGAAGAGTTGATCGTCGATTTCGCGAAGGCCATTGTCTGGGTCAAGGGACTGGGCACGCACAGGGATTACGACAGGATCGACGTGAGGAAGGTAAAACATGGCTGACGTGAAGCCGATCCGCAGCGAGGCCGACTACAAGAGGGCGATGGCCGAGGTCGAGCGCCTGTGGGGTGCGAAGTCGGGTACGCCCAGGGGCGACCGGCTCGACGTGCTGGCGACGCTGATCGATGCCTGGGAGGGCGAGCACCATCCGATGGACCCGCCCGATCCCATCGAGGCGATCAAGTTCCGCATGGAGCAGCAGAACCTGACGTGCAAGGATCTCGAAGGCATCCTCGGCACCCACACGCGTGTCGCCGAAGTGCTGAACCGGCGACGGGGGCTCTCGATCAACATGATCCGGCGGCTTCACAAGGAACTCGGCATTCCGGCCGAGGTCCTGATCCGGTCGTCGCGGCTCAAGCGCGCCGCCTGACGGGTCTATCCGGGGGGCAACGCCGCGATACCGTCTCGTGCCCGTATTCGATTGAAAGGAAGAAACTGACATGACCCAAGAAGTGCGCAGGATGATCTTCGGGGCATGCATCGTGGCGATTGCGGGGGTCTGGTATTTCTCCATGAAGGAGAAGCCTGCGAGCGGCCCGGGCGCGAATACCAGCGGGACATCCGCGCCCAGTACAAGCGGCCCGGCTGGATCGACGAAGCCGTGAAATGAACAAGGGGCCGAAGACGGGCCTTTGCGGCTTGAGTGGGTAACCCTAGTCGGCCGCCACGACGGGCGTCCGCGGCGCGACGATCGACTCGAACTTGCGACGATAGTCGGGATGCTCGGTGCCCATCATCTTGTCCCACCAGCGGAAATAGAGGCCGTAGTTGGTGCGGCCGGTCTCGTGGTGGAGGTCGTGATGGGTCGTGGTGGTGTTCCAGCTGAGCCAGCGGCCCGGCCCGAAGGCGGCGGGATGAATCTCCGTGCCGCAATGGCCCATCACGTTCCGCCCGATCTGGATGACCAGGAAGAGGAGGATGGCGACCTCGTGCATGGGCACGAGGACGAGGAACAGGGGCACGAACGCGGCCTGCACGATCGCCTCGGGCACGGAGAAGGAATAGGCCGCCCATGGCGTCGGCGTGCGCGAGAGGTGGTGCGTCCGGTGAAAGACCGCGAACAGGCGCGGGTGATGCATCGCTCGGTGCGTCCAGTAGAACCAGGTGTCGTGGGCGACCAGCATCAGGGTCAGCGACAGCACGAGGTAGAGCGGTCCGGCGCGGCCAAAACCCCAGTAGATCGTGAGCCAGCCATTGAGCGCCGCCACGGCGATGCCGGCGGCCAGCAGCGAGAAGATCACCGACGAGCGCAGCGAGGCCAGGATCTCGCGGCGGATGTCGCGGGCGGTGGCGGTGCGGGTCTGCAGCTTGCGCGCCGCGAGGCCAGCCCGCCAGAAGGCCGCCAGGACGGCCGTCATCAGCGCCGACGCCACCAGATAGCGCGCGACGTCGGCCAGCCACAGGCCGGGCAGGAAGGAGAAATAGGTCTTGAGCAGGTCGCTCATGGGCGCCCCTCCTAGGGCGTCGATTTTGGCGGCGGGCGACGCTGTAGTCGCGTGGCCTTTGAACAACTTGGCACGCCTTACCCGTCGCCCCGAGCGTAGCTGAGGGGCCTTCTCTCCCCGCGGTGACAGCTTGTCGTGGAGAAAAGGTCCCTCCACTACGCGCGGAGCCTGCCCCGAGGGCATCCGAGAGGCGCTTCGGTCGGGACGACGGCTAAACCTGATGCCATCATACGCAACACTACGTGGCAACAGGAGATGCATCATATGACGTCTGGCCCGAAAAAGGTTGCCCTTGTCACCGGCGCGGCGCGCGGCATCGGCCTCGCGGCGGCGACCCGCTTCCTGGAGGATGGCTGGAACGTCGCGATGCTGGATATCCTGGGCGACACGCTACGCGCTTCCGTCGATGCCCTGGACCGCGCTGAAGCCACCCTGGCGCTCGAGGCCGATGTTTCTAACCCTGGCGTGGTTCAGGCGGCCGTGGCGCGGGCCCACCAGAAATTCGGCCGCATCGATGCGCTGGTCAACAATGCCGGCATCGCCGTGTTCAAGCCGATGCTCGACGTGACGCTGGAGGAGTGGCAGCGCGTCATGGCGGTCAACCTCACCGGTCCCTTCCTGATGACCCAGGCGGTGGCGCCGATCATGCGCGACCAGGGCGGCGGCGCCATCGTCAACATCACCTCGATCTCGGGCCTGCGCGCCTCCACGCTGCGCGTCGCCTACGGCACCAGCAAGGCCGGGCTGGCGCATCTCACCAAGCAGCAGGCGGCGGAACTCGCCCAGTACGGCATCCGCGTCAATGCCGTGGCGCCGGGACCCGTCGATACCGCCATGGCCAAGGCCGTGCATACGCCGGAAATCCGCGCCGACTATCACGACCATATCCCGCTCAACCGCTACGGCCTCGAGTCGGAACTCGCCAATGCGATCTGTTTCCTGTGCGGCGACCAGGCGGAATACATCACCGGCCAGGTGCTGGCCGTGGACGGCGGCTTCGACGCCGCCGGCGTCGGCCTGCCGACGTTACGAGGCGAACGGCGGAACGAGTGAGCGTGGTATCGTTCGAAGAATCGCTGCCGGGTTACGACGACAAGTGCCGCTGCATCACGCGGCCCTTCTTGCTAGGCTTGCAAGCGGGGAGAAGCTGCCGGATCGATATAGGCGGCAAGGGACGGTCGATGCTCTTGCAGGCAAAGAAGCGTTTTTTTCTTTGGGGACTCACGGCCGCGCTGGCTGCCGGGGACGGGGCGTCCGTCCTCGCCCAGAGTTTTCTGTCGATGGGGCCGGCGCCCAGTTCCGGGCCGTCGATGGTCGTGCAGAGTATCGACCTGACATCGACCGGCAACCCGGTAACGAGCACCGGCACCGTCGCCGGCGCCATCCAGGCCATCGTCATGGACCCTACCCATGCGGGCACGATGTACATCGGCTCGGTCAACGGCGGCGTGTGGAAGAGCCAGAACAGCGGCACGAGCTGGACGCCGCTGACCGACAATCAGCTGTCGCTGTCGATCGCCAGCCTGACGATGGATCCGACCGACACCACCGGCAAGAAGATCTACGCCGGCACCGGCGTCACCTCCAACAGCAACATCGGCGGCCAGAAGATCGGCATCCTCTACAGTCAAAATGCCGGCGCGACTTGGACGACGCTGGGCAGCGGGACCCTCAACCACAGTGTCGTCGGGCTGGTGGCGCGCGGCAGCACGATCGTGGCGGCGGAGGCGGAGCCGGTGAATCCCCAGGCCGGCGGCGGCGGGCTCTTTCGCAGCGTCGACGGCGGTTTGAACTTCGCGCCCGTGGCGGGCGTTCCTGCCGGCGCCGTGACCTCCCTGGTCAGCGCCAGCGCGGCCGGATCGCCACTCTATGCCGTGGTCAACTCGGCCGACCCCGCCACGCGCGGTGTCTACAAAGGCACCAGCGACGGCTCGAGCTGGTCTCAGATCTCCGCAGGCCAGGTTCCGGTCGGCGCCGACCAGTCGGCGCGGCTGGCGGCCGGCCCCAATGGCTCGGTGGTGGCCGGCGTCTACACCTACACCGATCCCGTCGAAGATCCTGCCAAGGCCAAGCTCGTGGCCCTCTACCTGTCGCAGGACGGCGGGACGACCTGGAAGGCGCTGAAAACGCCGACCGACGTCAATCCCGGCAAACAGGCCTCGACCAATCTGGCTCTGGCGATCGACCCCAAGAACCCCAGCATCGTCTACGTGGCCGGCGATGGGTCCGATCCCGAGCCGTTTACCGTTCCCGCCTATCGGGTGGTGCTCAATCCAGACGGAACGTCGTCGTTCGAGACCATGACCCTGAAGGGCACGGCGAACGGCTCGGCCCCGCATGCCGACGCACGGGCCTTCGCCTTCGACAGCGCCGGCAACATGATCCTGACCGAAGACGCCGGCATCTACCTGCGCACCAGTCCGCAGGAAAAGACGGGGGCCTGGACCGGCATGAACGTGTCGAGCCTGGCGGTGCGCGAGGCCTTTGCCGTGGCCTACGATGCAATCGGCAAGCGGCTGGTCGTGTCGGCCCAGGACACCGGCACCGCCTATCAGCAGGATCCCGGCGGGACGGCCTACAACGCCATCGGGGCGGGCGACGGCGTCAACGCGGTCGTCAACGATCGGACTCTGGTCGACGACAACCAAAGCGCCATCTACACCAGTTCCCAGGGCCTGGGCGGGCTGACGCGGTGGACCTACAACGCGAACGGAACCGAGGCGAACAGTACAGTGTTCGATACGAGCAAGACCGGCGACAACCGCCTCAACTTCAAACTCGACGACTATACGGAGTCCGGAAACACGGCGCTCCCATTTTCAAGCAAGATCGTGCTCAACAAGAAGGATCCGACGAAGATCGCCTTCGGCACCAACTACGTCTACACGACGGTCGACACCGGCGCCAAGAGCGCCACCATGAATCTCACCGCGCGCACCGGCTTCATCGCTCCGTTCACCGCCCTGGCCTACGGCACAGGCACCAATGTCGACGCCCTGGTGGCGAGCGGCAATGGCGAGATCCATTACACGGCTTCCGCCGCCGGCGACCTGACCAAACTTACGAGCTACACGGGCGCGAGCGCGACATCGCTGGTGTTCGACTATCGCTCCGACAAGCAGTTCTATGCCGCCGACGGCGACAAATTGTGGTCGGCCTCGGCTGCTGTCCCTGGCGGTTCCTTCAAAGCCCTCGACGACGACCTCGCCCCCGTCAAGCTCATCCGGCCGAGCGCGGTCGAGTTCATTTCCAACAACGGCGTCAATGCGCTGCTGGTCGGCGGCCTGAGCGACATCACCGGCGCGGGACAGAGCCCGCTGGTGGTGGCCGACAGCAGCGCGGTCGGCGCGCTGTCGCCGTTCCGCGCCTTCGGTGCCAGCCTGCCCAACGCGATCGTCTATCAGCTCGGCTACAATCCCGCCGCCGACGTGCTGGCCGTGAGTTCGTTCGGCCGCGGCGCCTGGCTGCTCTACGACGTCACGACCTACTTCACGACGGCAACGACGCTCAAGTTCGGCGCGGCCAACAATAATTCGGAGCCGACCGACGCGCAGCTCGCCGCCGGCACCGGCGCCGCCGTCGGCCGCGGCCTGGAGAAGGTCGGCACCGGCACGACGACGATCAACGGCACCTCTGGCTATACCGGCGCCACGACCATCACCGATGGCACCATGGCGGTGAACGGCGATCTGACCAGCTCGGGCGGGGTCACGATCGGCCCGAACGGCACCCTGGGCGGCAACGGCTTCGTGCCGACGACGGTGGTGGCTGGCGCGTTGGCGCCGGGCAATTCGGTGGGCGTGATCACCGTGGTCGGCGACCTCACCTTCAATCCCGGCAGCACCTACCAGGTCCAGGTCGAGGGCACCGCCGACCGCACCAACGTCACCGGGGCGGCGACGCTCGCCGGCGGCACGGTGCAGGCAAGCTTCGCCACCTCGACCTTCCAGCGCAGCTACCCGATCCTCTCGGCCACCACGGTGACCGGCCGGTTCGATGCCCTGACCGCCAGCGGCCTGCCGGGCTTCCTCAATCCCAGCCTGGGCTACGGCCCGACCAGCGCGTCGCTCAACCTGCAGTCGGCCATGGCCTCGATGCCGGGCCTGGGCAGCAACCGGAGCGCGGTCGCGCGGGCGTTCGACACCGCCTTCAACGCCGGCCCCGGGCTCAACGGCATGCCGGGGCTGTACGGCCTGTCGAACGCGCAGCTGCCGCAGGCGCTCGCCGTGCTGTCGGGCGACAGCGCCAGCGTCGGGCAATCGGCGGCGCTTTCCGCCGGCAACCAGTTCGCCTCGATGATGACCGACCGCGTCGTCACGCGGCGCAACGAGGAACTCGCCTGCTACGACCATCCGGCCGAGGCACAGGCCTGCCAGGCGCCGCCCGACTGGAGCGCCTGGTCGGCGGGCTTCGGCGGGGCGCAGTGGCTCAATGCCAATGCGACCACGGGTGCCGCGGCCTCGCAGCAGAGCGTGGGCGGCGGCGCCTTCGGCGGCGACTATCGCGCCGGGCCCGACACGCTGGTGGGCTTCGCCGTCGGCGCCAGCACACTGGGCTATTCGATGTCTGCAAATGGCGCCAGCGGACAGGCGACCGGCACGCACATCGGTGTCTACGGACTGCACGACTGGCGGACCTTCTATGTCAACGCGGCGATGGTCTTCAGCCGCTTCGACGGCAGCCTGACGCGGCAGATCACGGGCATCGGCACGACCGAGACCGAGCGCTCGTCGGCCGTCGCGACGCAATTGGGCGGCCGGGTCGAGATCGGCCGTCCCTTCGCCGTCGGGCAGGCCTCGATCACGCCCTTCGCGGCGCTGCAGCCCTCGCAGTTCTGGCAGCCCGCGACCGCCGAGACCGGCACGACGGCGAACGGCGGGCCCGGCGTGTTCGCGCTCTCCTACCAGGCGCAGTCGACGACCTCGCTGCCGAGCTTCCTGGGCGCCCAGATCGACGGGCGGACCGAGATCGACTCGCGTGCCGCCAGCGCCTGGCTGCGCCTCGCCTGGGTGCACGAATTCATGACCGCGCGGCCGGTGACCGCGGGCTTCAGCGGCCTGCCGGGCAGCCAGTTCACGGTCGACGGCGCCACCGCGGCGAGCGATGCCGTCCGCCTCGACTTCGGCGCCCGCTACGCGCTCAACGCGCAGATGGCACTTTTCGCCAATGCCACCGCCGAACTGTCGAACCGCGGCCAGGGCGTCGGCGGCACCGTCGGCCTCAAGTGGGTGTGGTGATTTTTGACCGGTCTGCGATTTGGGCCGGAGTCGGAATTGCACGCGACAAGTCCGAGCAGCGGTTTAGGAGGCCGCTGCTCTACGCGGCGCCAAACGGGAGAAGTAGCGGAGCCGCTCTACTTATTGAAGATCACGACCAGATTGTAAGGTCGACACAACTAAGGAGAGCGCGGAAACAGCTCGCGCGACATAGCTCAATATGGACGCGCGCCTTGCTTCCGAGAGGTCGCCTTACCCTGTAGGTAGCCAATGAATTGACCGGATTATGTAGCGAGCAAAATTAACCGAGGACCTCGAAGGCAGCCTTGGCATTCGCACGCGCGCCGCCTGACGGGTCTGTCCGGGGGACAACGCCGCGATTCGAACCGATGCCGTGGGCGGGTCGGCGTTGTGCCGCGGCGTTTCGTCAAGCCCTTGATCGCGCTCGGGGATCGGCCTGTCGCGGCACAGGCAGCGGCACGGCTGGGTGATGTTTGCGGCACGTTTCGTGTGCCGCTGCCGCCCTCGGATGAGCCGACGCTTAGATGATCCGCTGCGTGCGCGCGAACGCCATGTAGAGGTCGTGGGCGCGGGCGGCGATCGGGCCGGGCTGCAGGTCGCGGTCCTCGTAGCGGCTGACCGGCTGGACCTTGCCGGCGTTGCCGGTGGT
>JAUXST010000304.1 GCA_030679805.1 Reyranella sp.
AGGCTGGCGCTTGGCATGTGAATGCGGGCGCCGGCCTTTTTCATTCCGGCAAAGACCTGCCCGCGGCCGTCCGCGGGTTCGTGCCATGCGCCAAGGTCGCCGCCGCGGGTCCTGACCCGTGGACAGACACAAGAATTGACCCGCGCTTCCCCGAGGACCGTTCCGGGAGGCGCTAGAACGACGCCGGCGAACCGGCGCGAAGGGCATGCTCTTTCGAACGGCCACGTGCTGGCAGTGCCGGCACCCACCAATGAAACAAGGTCCGCGACATCGAATCGGGGACAGGTTTGCGGACAGCTCGGCGGACAACATCCGTTACATTCGAGCGTCCACAATTCCATGAACATAAGCTTGGATTTGCTGGCTTTCCGGCGGTTGGAAGGCTGAAATCGCCCTTGGGATTTGTGCCGGGACTTGTGCGGGGACTTGTACCGGGTTCGGTGGCGGCGGCAGGCGCTCACCACACCGGCAGACGCGCCAAGAACCGCACCAGGGCGCGCGTGCGGGGGCCGAACAGCGTTTCGGTGAAATAGCTGCCGGCGGCGCGCTTGCTCGCCTCGCCCAGGGTCGGATAGGGCAGCACGAAGCTCGCCATCGCCGCGATCTTCAGGCGCCTGGAGAGGGCCAGGCACCAGGGCTGGATCAGCTCGCCGGCGTGCGGCGCCACGATGGTGGCGCCCAGCACGCGGCCGCGGCTGTCGGTGATCACCTTCACCAGCCCGTCGGTCTCGCGCTCGGTCTGGGCGCGGTCGTTCTCGGCCATCTTCCAACGCAGCACGCGGATCGCCTCGCCATGCTGCTGGCGCGCCTCGCTCTCGCTGAGGCCGACCTGTGCCAGCTCGGGGTCGGTGTAGGTGGCCCACGGCACGATCGCCGGGTCGAGCTTGGCGGGTGCGCGGAACAGCGCGCCGCGGATGAACAGCGAGGCCTCGTAGCCCGCCATGTGGGTGAAGGCATAGAGGCCGTTGCAGTCGCCGATCGCCCAGACGTTGCGGTTGGAAGTTCGGAGTGCTGAGTCGACCGTGATCCCGCGCTTGGTATGGGCGACGCCCGCCTTGTCGAGATCGAGGCCTTCGATGATGGGCGCGCGGCCGGCCGCCACCAGCAGGTGCGATCCATTGAGCCGTTCGCCGCCGTCCAGGATCACGGCGATGCCGTTGGCCGCGCGTTCGACCCGGGCAATCTTCACGTGGTCGCGCAGATCCACGCCTTCGTCGCGCAGGTGGTTCAGGACGATGGCGGAGAGTTCGGAATCGTCCTTGGCGAGAAAGCCGAAAGCCTCCAGCACAGTGACGCGCGCGCCCAGCCGGCGGTGCGCCTGCGCCATCTCCAGTCCGATCGGCCCGCCGCCGATCACGATCAGGTGGGCCGGCAGGGTGCGGTTGGCGAAGATCGTCTCGTTGGTGAGATAGGGCACGTCGGCGAGGCCCGGGATCGGCGGCGCCGTCGGCCGCGAGCC
>JAUXST010000315.1 GCA_030679805.1 Reyranella sp.
AAGAGATAGGTGAGGCCGAACTGTTCCTGCAGGTCCTCGAGAAGATTGATCACCTGCGCCTGGATCGAGACGTCGAGCGCCGAGACCGGCTCGTCGCACACGATCAGCTTGGGCTCGACGGCAAGCGCGCGGGCAATGCCGATCCGCTGGCGCTGGCCGCCGGAGAATTCGTGCGGAAAGCGGCGCATGTGGTCGGGTTGCAGGCCCACCGTCTCGAGCAGCTGGACCACGCGCTCCTCGTGCTCGCGCCGCGACTTGGCGAGATTGTGGATGGTGAGCGCCTCGCCCACGATCGCGCCCACGGTGAGGCGCGGGTTGAGCGAGGCATAGGGGTCCTGGAAGATGATCTGCATATCGCGGCGCATCGCGCGCAACGCCGTGGCGTCCATCCTCTTCACGTCGACGCCCTTGAACCAGATCTCGCCCGAGCTGGGCTCGATCAGCCGCAGGATGCAGCGGCCGGTCGTCGACTTGCCGCAACCCGATTCGCCCACCAGACCCAGCGTCTCGCCGGCGCCAATGTCGAAGCTCACGCCGTCGACGGCATGCACCTGGTCGACCACGCGCGACAGTATCCCGCCCTTCACGGCGAAGTGCTTGCGGAGATCACGGACGGACAGCAGCGCGTCGGTCTTGCTCATAGGATGCATGCCACCTTGTGACCGGGCGCCACTTCCTTGAGCGGCGGTATCGCCTGCGTGCAGGCTGGCATCACGTACCTGCAGCGGGCGGCGAAGCGGCAGCCCGGCGGCGGATCGAGCAGGCTCGGCACCGTGCCGGGAATCGATTCGAGTCGCGCCTGGCGCCCGGCGCTGCGGTCGACGCGCGGGATCGAACGAATGAGCCCTTGCGTGTAGGGGTGGCGCGGATCGCCGAACAGCGCCTCCACCGACGCCTCCTCGACGACCTTGCCGGCGTACATCACCACGACGCGCTGCGTCGTCTCGGCGACCACGCCCATGGCATGGGTGATCAGCATGATCGCCATGCCGAAACGCTCCTTCATCTCCTGCATCAGCTCCAGGATCTGGGCCTGGATGGTGACGTCGAGCGCCGTCGTCGGCTCGTCGGCGATCAGGAGCTTGGGCTGGCAGGAAAGCGCCATGGCGATCATCACGCGCTGGCGCATGCCGCCGGAGAACTGGTGCGGATAGTCGTGCACCCGGCGCTCCGGATTGGGGATGTTGACCAGCTTCAGCATGTCGGCGGCGCCGACCATTGCCTGCTTGCGCGAGAGCTTCTGGTGCAGCTCGATCACCTCGGCGATCTGGTCGCCCACCGTGTAGACCGGGTTGAGCGAGGTCATCGGCTCCTGGAAGATGATGGCGATCTCGCGGGCGCGGATCTTGTTCATTTCCGCGTCGTCGAGCGGAATGAGGTCGCGGCCCTGCCACAGGATCTGGCCGGCCTCGAAGCGGCCCGGCGGCATGTCGATCAGCTTCAGCACCGAGCGCGCCGTCACCGTCTTGCCGCAGCCCGACTCGCCCACCACGCCCAGCGTCTCGCCGCGGTCGATGTGGAGGTCGACGCCGTCGACCGCGCGGACCATGCCGTCGTCGGTCTTGAACCAGGTTTTGAGTCCACGAATATCCAACAGCGGTTCAGCCACGCTACACTCGCTCTACAGGACGCGGCGCGGATCGAGCGCGTCGCGCAGGCCGTCGCCCATGAAGTTGATGGTGATCACGGCGAGGAAAATCGCCGCCCCCGGGAACAGCGCCCAATGCGGCGCGATGTCGAGATAGTCCTTGGCGTCGCGCAGCACGCTGCCCCAAGTCGGGATGTCGGAGGGAAAGCCCAGCCCCAGGAAGGACAGCGTCGATTCGGCGATGATGGCGGCGGCGACGTCGATCGTGCCGGCCACGATCACCGGGCCCAGCGCGTTGGGCAGGATGTGCCCGACAACCAGGCGCAGCTTGGAGGCGCCGAGCGCCCGGGCGGCCTCGACGAACTCCTTTTCGCGCAGGCTGAGGAACTGGGCCCGCACCAGGCGGGCGACCTGCATCCAGCGCAGCCCGCCGATCACGACGACAATCAGGATGAACGCGCCGCCCTCGACGCCGAACAGCCGCTTGAAGTGGTCGCGGAACAGATACATCAGCAGCAGCAGCAGCGGCAGCAGCGGCAGCGCAAGGAAGAGGTCGGTGAGCCACATCAGGGCGGCGTCGACCCAGCCGGCCGACATGCCGGCCAGCGCGCCCACCACGACGCCGACCACGACCGCCACGACCATGGCCGCGAGTCCGACAGCAAGCGAGATGCGCCCGCCATAGATCAGCCGCGCCAGGAGATCCTGCCCGAGATCGTCGGTGCCCAGCGGATGCGCCCACGACGGGCCCTGAAGCTTGGCGGCGAAATCGATGTCGTTGATCGCCACCGGCCAGATGAACGGCCCCAGCGCGACGGTCGCGATCAGCAGCAGCAGGACGACGCCGCTCGCCACCGCAAGCCTGTGCCGGCGGAAGCGGCGCCACGCCTCCTGCCACGGCGACGTCGGGCGGTTCCTGCGCGATGCGGCGGCGACAGGCGCCGGCGCGTCAACGGTAAGAGATGCGGGGGTCGAGCCAGCCATAGATGATATCGGCCAAGAGGTTGAAGAAGACGACGAGACAGGCGATCACGAAAGTCACGGCCATCACGACCGGCGTGTCATTGGCGAGCATGGCCGAGATCAGCAGCGAGCCGATGCCGGGGACACGGAAGATCTGCTCGGTGACGATGGCGCCGCCGAACACGATCGGCAGCTGCAGCGCCACCAGCGTCACCACCGGGATGAGCGCGTTGCGCACCACATGCTTGGTGATCACCTTGCGCTCGCCGATGCCCTTGGACCGCGCCGTGGTGACGTAGTCGAGCTTGATGACATCGAGCACCGAGGAGCGCACGAAACGCACCAGCGAGGCGCCCTGGAAGAGGCCCAGCACCATGACCGGCATGATCGACTGCTTGATGTGCTCCCAGTAGAACTGCCAGCCCGTGGCGTCGATGTTGGCGCGGTAGACGAAGGGCAGCCAGTCGAGCTGGATCGAGAACACCAGGATGAACAGCAGGCCGGTGAAGAAGGTCGGCAGCGAGAAACCGACGAAGGCCAGCGTGTTGGCGACCTGGTCGAACAGCGAATAGGGCCGCGTCGCGGCCAGCACGCCGACCGGCAGCGCCACCAGGATGGCGATGATCTGCGAGGAGCCGATCACGATCAGCGTCACCGGCAGGCGCTGCAGGATCAGCTTGTCGACGTCCATGCGGCTGACGAACGAAAAACCCCAGTCACCCTGCAGCATGGCCGCCAGCCAGTGCAGGTAGCGGGTCCACACCGGGTCATCGAGGCCGAATTTGGCGCGCAGAGCCGCACGCACTTCCGGCGGCACCGCCGGGTTGGTCGCCAGCTCCTCGAACGGATCGCCCGGCGCCATAGCCAGGACAGTGAACAGCACGAGGCTGATCCCGAGCAGACTCGGGATCATGATCAGGATCTTGCGGATGACGTACTGACGGGACAATCGATGCCTATTGCGAATATCGAGTCATCCCGGGCCGACCGCCCGGGACGACACACGTTCAGCTGCTTATGCTTCCTTGAACCAGTCGGACAGGTCCCAGGTGTTGTTGTCCCAGCCGCTGATGCTGGCGTTGAGCTTGGTGGCGACGGCGGCCACGCCGGGCCGCTGCACGATACCTAGCACCACGCCGTTCTGGACCGCCATGTCGTTCATCTTGATGAACAAGGCGGCGCGCTTGACCGGGTCGAGTTCGTTCTCGGAGGCACGGAAAAGCTTGTCGTATTCCTCGTTGCGCCACCGCGTGATGTTACGGCCCTGCCACTTGTTGTCCTTGGTGGAGACTTCCCACGAGGTGAACTGGTTCATGAAGAGCTGCGGATCCGGCTGCGACATGGTGGTCGTATACATCTGCAGGTCGCAGTAGAACTTGGTGTAGGTGTCCGGGTTGGCGACGTCGGACGAGAAGAACACCGACGCCGTCACCGACTTCAGCTCCATGTCGATGCCGGCCTTCTGGGCCGCCTGCTTGATGATCGCCTGGGTCTTCTGGCGCGGCTGATTGATCGACGTCTGATAGACGAACTTCAGCTTCTTTCCGTCCTTGGCGCGGACGCCGTCCGCGCCCTTCTTCCAGCCGGCCTTCTCCAGGATATCGGCCGCCTTGTCGATGTTGAACTCGATCGGATTGGCCTTCGAGCGGAAGCGCGGCGGGTTGTTCAGGAAGTCGCGCGTTGCCGGGCCGGTGCGGCCGTAGATGTGCTGCTCGACCGACTTGCTGTCGATCAGCAGTGCGATCGCCTGGCGCACCGCCGGGTCGCTGAGCGTCGGGTGCTTGGTCTTGATGCTCGAGCGTTCGCCGTCGACCTCGGTCCACGGATCGGTGGTGTTGAGCTGCATGTGCTCGATATTGCCGCCCGGCGTGACCTCGACGCGGCCCTTGCCGCCCTTTTCGAGGCGCGACAGGATCTCGTCCTCGACCTGCATGTTCCAGGCGAAGTCGAACTCGCCGGTCTGCAGGACGGCACGCGCCGCCGAAATGGCATCGCCGCCGCCCTTCATCTCGATCGAGTCGAAGTAGGGCTTGTTGGCCTGGTGATAGTTCGGGTTGATGACACCCGTGACCATGTCGCCCGGCTTGAAATCCTTGAACAGGTAGGGCCCGGTGCCGACCGGCTTGAGGTTGGTCGGGGCGTCACGCGACTTGGCGCCGATGTAGTCGGCGAACAGATGCTTGGGAATCAGCATGCCGCGCGTGCCGACGAAGGCGTCGGCCCAGAACGGCGTCGCCTTCGCGAACTTCACGACGATGGTGTACTGGTCGACCTTCTCGACGATCACGTCCTGGTAGGAGCCGATGGTGACCGAGGCGGTCGCCGGATCCTTGGCGTATTGCCAGTTGAAGACGGCGTCGTCGGCAGTGAACGGCTTGCCGTCGTGCCAGGTCACGCCCTGCTTCAGCTTCCAGGTCACCGACTTGCCGTCGGCCGAGAGGCCGCCGTTCTCGCGGCTCGGAATTTCGGCCGCCAGCTTGGGCTTGAGGTTGCCCTCGGCATCCCATGCCGCCAGCGGCTCGTAGAACAGGCGCGAGCCGTCCTGGTCCTTGGTGCCGACCGCGAAATGCGGATTGAGGAGCGTCGGTCCCTGCCACCACAGGACCTTGAGCGGGCCGCCGCCGCCGCGCTTGGTCGGCTTGTACGTGCCCTTGGACTGCGCCATCGCGACGCCTGAATGGACCAAGAGCTGGGTCGCGAACGGCGCCGCGATACCCACCGCCATCATTCGCTGCACGAAGCCGCGCCGCGACATTTTCCCAGCCTTCACCTTGCCGATCAGGCCACGCAATTCATGTTCGTTCATCAGATACCCCTATCGACGTTTCCCAACGCTCCCGCAGCCGCTCTCGCTATCTTGCAAGATGCGTGCAAGTCTTGATCAGAACAGGCGGCAACGCCGCCGTCAACGACTGCGCGATCTAAACGGGGGGAACGATATCGTGGCCTGGCTCTATCTTGTCCTTGCAGGTGCCTTCGAAATCGGCTGGCCGCTCGGCCTCAAGCTCGGATGGACCGAGGCGGGCGCCCGCCCCTTGTGGATTGCCTTCTCGGTGGCCTGCATGACCGTGAGCGGCGCATTGCTTTTGCTCGCACAACGCAACATTCCGATGGGCACTGCCTATGCGGTCTGGACCGGTATCGGCGCGGTCGGCGCCTTCACCGTCGGCGTAATGGCCTTCGGCGATTCGGCCTCGGCCATGCGCCTGATTTCGATTGCCCTGATCGTGGCCGGCATCGTCGGCCTCAAGCTCGCCTGAGGAGGCTGTCATGAGGATGAAGGACAAGGTCGCACTGATAACCGGCGCCGCGGGCGGCATGGGCGCCGCCACGGCACGACTGTTCGCCCGCGAGGGCGCCAAGGCCGTGGTGGTCGCCGATATCCTCGACAAGGAAGGCGAGGCCACCGTCGCCGACATCAACAAGGCGGGCGGCCACGCCGCCTTCGTCCGTCTCGACGTCACCGACGAAGCCCAGTGGAAGGCGGTCGTCGATGGCATCGTGGCCACCCACGGCCGGCTCGATGTGCTGGTGAACAATGCCGGCATCAGCGGCTCGGCGGAGACCGACCTCTACGACACCGCCGCCTGGAACCGGCTGATGGGCATCAACGCCACCGGCGTGTTTCTGGGCATGAAGTACGCCACGGCGGCCATGAAGAAGTCGGGCGGCGGCTCGATCGTCAACCTGTCGTCGATCTCCGGCATCGTCGGCCAGGGCTACATCCATGTCGGCTACAATGCATCGAAGGGCGCGGTCCGCCTGATCACCAAGGCCGGCGCCGCGCAGCACGGCAAGCACGGCATCCGCGTCAATTCGGTGCATCCCGGCTTGATGCCGCCGATGCGCACCTCGGGCCGCACTGCCGACCCGGTGATGCGCGAAAAGACGCTGAAGGGCGTGCCGATGGGCCGGGCCGGCGAGGTCGACGAGGTGGCCTACGCCATCCTGTTCCTCGCGTCGGACGAATCGTCCTACGTCACCGGCGCCGAGCTGGTGGTCGACGGCGGCTGGACCGCGGTCTGACAGGGTGGTTTGACGTGGCCGACGACGGCAAGCCGACTGCGATCGCGCCCTGGGAAGTCCTCGACTCGACGTATAACTACCGCGACCGCTGGCTGGCGCTGCGCTCCGACACAGTGCGCCTGCCCAACGGCCGCGTGCTCACGCCGTTTCACGTCATAGAACAGCCGGACTGGGTGACGGCCATCGCGCTCACCCGCGACGGCGGGATCGTCCTGGTCGAGGAGTACCGCCACGGCGCGCGGCAGACGGTGATCGAGCTGCCGAGCGGCATCCACGACACGCCGGGCGAGCCGCTGGCGGCGATGCAGCGCGAGCTCAAGGAGGAGACCGGCTTTGCCAGCGACGACTGGCATCCGCTCGGTAGCTTCTTCGCCAACGCGCCGCGCCTGAACAATCGCGTGCACTGTTTCCTGGCGCTCGACGCCCGCAAGGTGGCCGAGCCCGTTCTCGACGACGGCGAAGTGCTGCTGGCGCACGAAGTTCCCTTCGCCGACTTCCTGGCCGACCTGCAGGCCGGCCGGCGCATGCTCCACGGCTTCCAGGGCGGCGCGATGTGGTTGCTGCATCTTCACGCGAAGTCGAGTGGCGACCGGCGGCTCGCCGCTCTGTTCGCCTGATCCGGCGAAGGGGAGTTTGGCGCAATTTGAATGAATTTTGTCATTCATCGCGGCAGGCGGTGCGTCCATACCTGCGGCGCGAGCAAACGCCGGAGGAACCCCATGGCAGACACGCTCCAGATCGGAATCCTGTTCTTTCCCAATGTCACACAGCTCGACGCCATGGGCCCGGCCCAGGTGCTGAGCCGCCTGCCCGGCGCCAAGATGCACATGATCTGGAAGAGCCGCGATCCTGTGACGACCGATTCCGGTTTCGCCGTCCTGCCCACCACCACCTTCGCCGACTGCCCGCAGCTCGACGTCATCTGCGTGCCCGGCGGCATGGGCCAGGTGGCCTTGATGAACGACGAGGAGACGCTCGCCTTCCTGCGCCGACAGGCCGAGGGTGCGCGCTACATTACGTCGGTCTGCACCGGCTCGCTGGTCCTCGCCGCGGCCGGGTTGCTGAAAGGCTACCGCTCGGCCTGCCACTGGTCGGTGCGCGACGAGCTGGCGGCGTTCGGCGCCATTCCGGTCGCCGAGCGCGTCGTGCGCGACCGCAACCGCCTCTCCGGCGGCGGCGTCACGGCGGGCATCGACTTCGGCCTCACGCTGGCGGCCGAACTGGCGGGCGAACAAGTCGCCAAGGCAATCCAGCTCATGATGGAATACGATCCCCAGCCCCCGTTCGACAGCGGCAGCCCGGAGAAAGCCGGCCCCGAACTCGTGGCGCTCTACAAGCAGCGCACCGCCGGCATGATGGAGCAGCGCCGCGAGGCCAACCGGACGGCGGCGGCCAGGGTCGCCGCAGTTACACCCTAGTGGGCGGTGCCCAACATTAGTTCACCGCGATTGTGCGGCAGCAATTCCTTTTGTGAATTGTGGGCTTGGCATCGCCGCGCCGAACTCGTGCGACACTATGGGTGCATCGCCTGCTTGAGTGCACGTCGGTGTGTTGCCTAATATTCGCAATGATCCGCAAACGCTCCGAGTCGGGCTGGCGCGTGGCCTCTCTGGCTGCGGCGCTGTTTGCGATCACCCTCAATTTCCTGCAGCCGCTCGCACATGCCGCGCTGATGCGCGACGGCGGACCGGAAGCCGCGGCGAAGATGTGGGGCGCCTTCTGCCAGACGCCCACTAGCCAGAACGATGGTCAGGACGATGAACAGGGCTCCGCGCCGGTCGCCGGCAAGAGCCACGAATGCTGCCTCGGCCTCGCGCACGCGCCCGTGCTGGCCGAACTCTCCACCGCCTTCATCCTCGTCGAGCCCACCCCGACCGCGATCCGCTTCGTGCCCGCGATCGACGCCCTCTCCCCCGTCGGCATCCGCGACGGGCCGAGCCAGCCCAGAGCTCCACCCTCCCGCGTCTGACACCTGAAACCGCGATGCGCCTTGTTGCGCGTCGCATTCATTCGTCATTCGTGGGGAGATTTTCATGCTGTCGATCCGTGCGGCGACCTTCGCCGCTTTCGCGGGCCTTGCCCTGATTCCGACTCTGGCCAGGGCACAGGCCACGCCACCGGCAACAGCCCAGGTAACGACGCCGGACACGCCGCCCGCCGCAACGCCGCCGATCAGCCTGCCGCCGATCACCGTCAGTGCCGGCCGCGGCTCCGATCTCGAGAAGCTCGACGTCAGCACCACGGTGATGACGCGGGCGCAGGTCCAGGCGATGCCCGAGGCCGGCGTCGACCAGATCGTCAATCGCATCCCCGGCGTGTGGACGCAGAACATCCCCTCCGGCCAGCTCCATCCGACCGGCCAGCCCGTCAGCATCCGCGGCTTCGGCACCAGCACCACCATCAACACGCTGGTGATGGTCGATGGCGTGCCGATGAACGATCCCTATTTCCGCACCGTCAACTGGAGCGCCATTCCCAAGAACACCATCGACCGGATCGAGGTCATCCGCGGCGGCGGCGCCACCAGCCTGTGGGGCAACATGGCGATGGGCGGCATCATCAACATCGTGACGCGCGAGCCCACCAAGACCGCCGCGGCGGTCGACGTGAGCTACGGCAACTACAACACCGGCGCCGCCGAGATCGCCGGCAGCCTGGCGGTCAACGACAAGCTCAACGTCGGGCTCGCCTACAACCACAACCAGAGTTCGGGCTACAACCTCACGCCGGCGCAGTACCAGAACGTCAACCTGGTGCCGACCGCCTCGAAGGCCGACAACATCGCCTTCTCGGTCTTCCTGACGCCGAGCGACAACCTGAAGCTCTTCGCCAAGGCGAACTTCAACCAGACCTACGAGGATGGGCTGGTGTGGGCCATGGCGCACAACAACTGGTCCAACTACCGCGGCCAGTTCGGCGGCGCCTACGAGTTCGAGAACAAGACCTCGATCAACTTCAACGTCTGGGCCGGCGGCGGCATGTTCGGCACCACCAATGTCGCCAGCGGCGCCTACACGTTGAACAACATCAACGCGACCAACCAGTTCGTCAGCCAGATCGAACAGGCGCCCAACACCGACCAGGGCGGCTCGGTCTTCTTCCAGGGCGACGTTGGGCCGATCAAGGACGTCAAGATCGGCGTCGACATGCGCCGCACGACGATCAACGACAACAACAACCTCTACGCCAGCGCCACGGCCAAGCCGACCATCTTCATCGCCAACGGCGAGCACCGCACTGAGGGCATCTTCGGCCAGGGCACCTACCGTTTCACCGGCGTTCCCCTCGAGGTCACGGTCGGTCTGCGCGGCGATTTCTACCAGGCGCTGAACGCCAGCGTGCTGACCGTGAACTCCAACACCCTGGTCCCGGTGGCCAACTCGAACTACAGCAGCTTCGATCCGCGCATCGGCCTGAAATACCAGGTGTTCGACGAATTCAGCATCCGCGCCGCGGCCTACCGCAACTTCTCCGCGCCGGGCATGAACCAGATGTATCGCAGCTTCGCATCGGGCACGGCCTACACCGCCATCAACCCGAACCTGCAGCCGATGACGAACGTCGGCGAGGAAGTCGGTTTCGACTTCAAGTGGCGGGAGTTCACCCTGTCGGGAACGGTCTTCAACAACAATCTCGACAACTTCATCGACTTCGTGACGGTGTGCAACACCAACCCGGCCTGCGCCGCGCCGTTCATCTCCGCCGCGGGCCTCGGCCCCGGCTTCACCACGGTGCGGCAGTATCAGAATACCGGCAGCGCCGTGTTTCAGGGCCTCGAGATCATCGGCGGATGGCAGGCGACGCCGGAGCTGCGGTTCGGCGCCAGCTTCACCAACACCATCGCCTACATGACGACCTCCAACTATCCCGCGCTGATCCGGACCGGGGTCCAGCTCGGCCAGGTGCCGGTCACGATGTTCAATGCCAATGTCGAATGGCAGCCCCTTCCCGAACTGGTGCTGAGCGCCAACCTGAAGTCGTTCCCGTCCTACTGGAACGACACCGGCCATACCCAGCTCAACCAGGCCGCCACGCTGCTCGACGTCGGGGCGTCCTACTCACCCGCCAAATACGTCGACATCTATGCCAGCATCCAGAACCTCACCAACGTCCAGTACCTGGCATCGGGCTATACGACGACAACCTTCGAGGGCCCGACGGTCAACGCCTCGGCCATCCCGGCGCTGGGCATGCCGTTCACCGCCATCGCCGGCCTTCGGATGAGATTCTGAAAGGTGTAGAAAGGAAGAGCATCATGCGGCGCCTTCTTCTCTGTCTCGGACTCCTGCTGCCGGCGGGCACCGCCGCCGCGCAGCACAACCATGCGTCTCGTGGAACGCAGGAGGCCTTCACCGCCACGCCGGCCTTCGGTCCCGACGGCACGCTGTGGCTGGTGCGGACCGAGGGCAGCCGGGTCGTGGTCGTGCGCTCCTCCGACCTCGGCCGGACTTTTACCGCGCCGGTTGCGGTGACTCCCGAGCCGCTGAACCTCGACTGGGGGCCCGACGCGCGGGCGCGCATCGCGGTCGATCCCAAGGGAGTGGCGATCGTCACCTTCGCCATCTTCCAGGACAAGAACTTCAACGGCCGCGCCTTTCACGCGCGCTCGACCGACAACGGCGCCTCGTTCACCAAGCCGCAGCCGCTCACCGCCGACACGACCAGCCAGCGCTTCGAGACGGTGGCGATCGATCCTGCCGGCCGCGTGTTCACCGCCTGGCTCGACAAGCGCAACGGCCCCGCCGCCCGAAAGGCCGGCAAGCCCTATCCTGGTGCGGCGCTGGCCTATGCCTGGTCGGACGACGAGGGTGCGCGCTTTGCCGACACGCACATCGCGCTCGACAACACCTGCGAGTGCTGCTGCCTGGGCGTGGCCTTCGCCGGTCCCGGTCGGCCGGCTGTGATCTTCCGCAACATCTTTCCGGGCTCGGTGCGCGACCACGCCGTCGTCACCTTCAGCGATCCCGCGACGCCCGGTCCGCTCAACCGCGTCAGCGCCGATAACTGGAAGATCGAAGCCTGCCCGCACCATGGCCCCAGCCTCGCGATCGCACCGGACGGCAGCCAGCACGCGGCATGGTTCACCGACGGCACCGCGCGCAAGGGCCTGTTCTATGCCCGCGCCGATTCGACCGGTGCCGTCTTCGGTCCGCCGCGCGCGCTCAGCGCACCCGACCGCCAGCCGGCGCGGCCCTATCTCCTGGCTGAAGGCGCGGCGCTCCATCTGGTGTGGAAGGAGTTCGACGGCGACAAGGTGTCGGTGCGCTGGCAGGTCTCGACCGACAACGGCCGCAGCTGGAGTGCCGCCACGACCGTGGCCAACACCGGCGATGCCTCGGACCATCCGCAACTGGTCGCCCGCGACGGCCGGGGCTATCTCTCCTGGCTCACCAAAAACGAAGGCTATCGCCTGATCGCGCTGGGTGGCTCGTCGTGAAGCGGCGCGCGCCCATCACCGCCATCTTCGCCGGCCTCTGCCTCATTGCCGCGGTCGCGGCGGCGCAGGTCGCGGCATCGGCCGATCCGCTGTCCTTCACGCGCGGCAGCTGGGCCAAGCTGCGCACGGCGCACGCGGGCCAGCCGACCGTGATCCATTTCTGGGGCCTCACCTGCGGTCCCTGCCTGGTCGAGCTGCCGCAATGGGGCAAGCTGCTGAAGGAACGGTCCGGTCTCCGCCTGGTCCTGGTCGCCGCGGACCCGCTGCCGCAGGAGCCGCAGCGCGTGTCGGCGACGCTGGCGAAGGCCGCCCTCGGCGGCGCCGAGAGCTGGAGTTTCACCGACCGCTTCTACGAACGCCTGCGCTACGAGATCGACCCGGCGTGGGCGGGCGAACTGCCGCGCACCGTCATGATCGCGGCCGACGGCCAAATTGCCGTGCTTCCCGGTGTCGCCGACCTCGCCCAGGTACGAACGTGGCTCGACGCGCAGACCAAGGCACCCCGTTGATACCCACGCCCCTCCGCGCCGCCCTCCGGGCAACGACACCGGCGCGCCTGCCGCCGCCGGCGCTCGCCGCGGCGGCGGGGTTGCATCTGCTCGCGGGCGCCGCGATGCTCGTCGCCTGGCAGGTCTCGCCAACCGACGAGACGCCATTGCCGGTTGAGATCGCGGTCGTGGTGCCGGCGCCGCCGCGGCCCGAATCG
>JAUXST010000325.1 GCA_030679805.1 Reyranella sp.
AATATCAGGCCATGAAACCCAAGCTGCTTGGCGCCGTGCTCGAAAGCTTCGAGCGGCTCGCAGGCGAGGCCGACCTCGTCCTGGTCGAAGGCGCGGGCTCGGCGTCGGAGGTGAACCTGCGTGCCGCCGATATCGCCAACATGGGTTTTGCGCGCGCCGCCGACGTACCTGTCGTACTCGTGGGCGACATCGACCGCGGCGGCGTGATCGCGAGCCTCGTCGGCACCCAGGCCGTCATCGATCCCGCCGACAACGCCATGATCGTGGGCTTCATCGTCAATCGCTTCCGCGGCGATCCCGCGCTGTTCGCCGACGGCATGAAGACGGTGGCGCAGCGTACCGGCTGGCAATCGCTGGGGCTCGTGCCTTTTTTCGCCGACGCCCACCGGTTGCCCGCCGAAGATGCGCTCGGTCTTCCGGGCCGAAATGCGGCCGGCGGCGATGGACGGCAGCGCATCGTGGTGCTGGCCTATCCCCGCATCGCCAACTTCGACGACTTCGATCCCCTGCGTCTCGAGCCGAACGTCGACCTGGCGTTTCTGCGGCCCGGCGAGCCGATCCCCGGCGATGCGGCGCTGGTGATCCTGCCGGGATCGAAAGCCACCATCGCCGATCTCGCGGCGCTCCGCGCGGCGGGATGGGACATCGATCTCAAGGCACATGTGCGCCGTGGTGGTTACGTCTTGGGAATTTGCGGCGGCTACCAGATGCTGGGCCGGCGGGTTTCCGACCCTGACGGCATCGAAGGGCCTGCCGGCAGCGTCGATGGCCTGGGCTTGCTCGATATCGACACCGTGCTCGAAGGCGACAAGGTCCTGGTCGAGATCAGCGGCGAGACCATTCAGGGCGCCGTGCCCTTCAAGGGCTACGAGATGCATATCGGCCGGACCACCGGCACTCCTCGTCCGCTGCTGCGGCTCGCCAACGGCAAGGACGAGGGCGCGACCAACGACAGCGGCACCGTCGCCGGCTGCTACATTCACGGTCTCCTGTCGGACGACCAGCAGCGGCAGCACTGGCTGCAACGCATCGGCGTAAAAGGCTCGACATTGGACTATGAGGCCGACGTCGATGCGACCCTGGAGCGTCTCGCCGATCACATAGAAAAATATCTCGACTGCGACCGGCTGCTCGCGCTAGCGCGTGAACCCAACATCAAAACATCAGGCTGATCATCACGATGAGGACAAGGGCTGCGATCTGGAGGCCACAGGCGGCGCGATAGAGATCGAGCGCCGAGCGGATGTCGCGGGCGGAAAGATCATTGCGCCCCTCGCCCACCCAGCGCTCGGCGACTTCGACGCCGC
>JAUXST010000357.1 GCA_030679805.1 Reyranella sp.
CCGCTGTGCCGGGCTTTTTCCAATGAAAGAGCCGCCATGACTCATTCCCAAGGGAGAGGGAGAGGACGGCCGGAACGGGTTTGAGCCAGTGGGGTCGAGAGAGAGCGCCTCCTGGCTCGAACCGTTTCCGCTCTCCCGAGGTCTCCTCCATGTCGAATCTTTCTGCCTCCGTGGCCGTGCAGGCGCCGATGCGCCCGTTCGGCTCTTCTACGGCCAATCTGTCCGATGGCATCGTCACTGCCGCACATCTTCTTCTCCCGGATCTCGAACGTGGCCGCTGCATCGATGCGGTCGTCCTGCGTGGCGCCATGGAGCACGCCTTCGGCGGCTCCGATGCGGCCGGCGCCTGGGACTGGAAGACCGCCTATGACGCCTGCGAAGCGGCGACCGTGCTGTTCATGCGCAAGTTCGGCCCGGTCATTCGGGCGCGGGCTGGGTCGCCAGCTGCTGAATTGTCCATGCTCGGCAAGATCGCCGCACTTCTTCCCAGCCATACACGACGCTCCGAGGAGAGCCAGGCGCTGCAGCAATTCTCGACGCCGCTCGCGCTCGGGTTTGTCGCCGCCAGCGCTGCCGCGTTCACCCCGGCCGATCTCGTTCTCGAGCCCTCGGCCGGCACGGGCTTGCTCGCCATCTTCGCCGAGCTCGCCGGCGGCGGGCTGGCCCTGAACGAGCTGGCGGAAACCCGCGCGGCCTTGCTTGGGCAGCTCTTTCCCAGTGCTGCGACGACTCGCTACGACGCGGCTCACATCCACGACCATCTCGACGGTGCCGTGCGCCCGAGCGTCGTGCTGATGAACCCGCCGTTCTCGGCCGCGGCGAATGTCGACGGTACTGTCGCGGATGCCGCCCTCCGCCATGTCGCCTCCGGACTTGCCCGCGTCGCCGGGGGCGGACGGCTGGTCGCGATAACTGGCGCCAGTCTCTCGCCGGACCATCCGTCCTGGCGGGAGGCTTTCGTCCGCCTCCAGGAACGCGCCCGCGTCGTGTTTAGCGCTGCCGTCGATGGGCGTGTTTATGCCCGCCACGGCACCACGGTCGAGACTCGGCTGACGGTTATCGATCGTCTGCCCGC
>JAUXST010000363.1 GCA_030679805.1 Reyranella sp.
AGGCGGCCCTGGCCGAACAGTTTCGGCACGTAGCCGTCGGGCGCGTCGTGGTTGCCGGTGCCGAGCGCCACGGCGAGCTTCCAGGAATCGAACTGGGCGTAGCCGCGCAGCGCACCCTCGCTGGTGAGGTCGGCGACGAGGAGGCGGATCGGCCCGTCGCCGCTGATCTGCAGGGTGAAGATGCCGTCGTATTTCAGCGATGTCGCCAGTGCCGCGCACAGCGTCATCGCCTCGGCGAGCGGTCGCGCCACCGCGAGCGGATAGCCGTGGCGTTCGATGATGGCGTCGAGCGCGGGACCCAGCCGCACGAAGCGACCGCGGACGCCCAGCGCATCGAGCTGGAAGGGCAGGACGCGGTCCCAATCCTGATCCTTGGCGTCGTCGGAAGGTTTGCCCTCCGACGCGGTGGTCACGAAAGACACCAGGCCAGGATGCTCTTCTGGGCGTGCAGGCGGTTCTCCGCCTCGTCGAACACCACCGACTGCGGCCCGTCGATCACGTCGGCCGTGACCTCCTCGCCGCGGTGCGCCGGCAGGCAGTGCATGAAGATGGCGTCCTTCTTGGCCTGCTTCATCAGGTGCTTGTCGACCTGGTAGCCGCGCAGCAGGTTGTGACGTCGCGCGGCACTCGGGCTCTGCGGATCCTCGTCGCCCATCGACACCCAGGTGTCGGTGACGACGCAGTCGGCGCCGCTCACCAGCTTTTCGGGATCGTGGCCGATCTGGATGCGGCCCTTCGACTTCTCCGCCCACTGCACCACGTCGGCCGGCGGCTTCAGCTCCGGCGGGCAGGCGATGCGCAGCTCGAAGTCGAACTGCACGGCGGCATGGATCCACGAGGTGGCCATGTTGTTGCCGTCGCCCGACCAGGCGACCGACTTGCCCTTGATGGAGCCGCGATGCTCCTCGTAGGTCATGACGTCGGCCATCAGCTGGCAGGGATGGGTCTTGTCGGTGAGGCCGTTGATCACCGGCACAGTGGCGTACTTGGCCATCTCGAGGAGTTTCTCCTCGACGGTGGTGCGCATCATGATGATGTCGACGTAGCGGGAGAGCACGCGCGCGGTGTCGGCGATGGTCTCGCCGCGGCCGAGTTGGGTGTCGGTGCGGCCGAGCATGATCGTCTCGCCGCCCAGCTCGCGCATGCCGACCTCGAACGACACGCGTGTCCGGGTCGAGGGCTTTTCGAAGATCATCGCCAGCGTCTTGCCGGCGAGTGGTTTGTCGTGCCCCCCGTTGGAGCGCGACTTTTTCATCGCCTTGCCCTGATCGAGGATCTGGCGAAGCGTTTTAGGGTCGACCTGATCCAGGTCGAGGAAATGTTTGGGTGTCGACATGGGTCGTCACTTGCTCGCCGCCTCGAACGACAGCGCGGCCTTCTCGAGGATGGCCACGCCCTCGTCGAGAATCGCCTTGTCGGCGACCAGCGCGGGGAAGATGCGGATGACGTTCTCGCCGGCCGGCGGCACCAGCATGCCGAGCGACTGAAGCTTGTCGACCATCTCGCCGGCTGGTGGCACGCAACGGATGCCCTGGAGGAAGCCGGTGCCACGCTGCTCGACGAACACTTTCGGATGCTTCTTGCAGAGCTTCTCGAGCTCGCCCTTGAGATACTCGCCGCGCTCGCGCACGCCATCGATGAATCCAGGGGCCAGCAGGACGTCGAGCACCGCGTTGGCCACGCCTGTGGCCAACGGATTGCCGCCGTAGGTCGAGCCGTGCGTGCCCGGCACCATGCCGACTGCCGCCTTCTCGGTCGCCATGAAGGCGCCGATCGGGAAGCCGCCGCCCATGCCCTTGGCGATCGCGGCCACGTCGGGCTTCACGCCCGACCAGTCGTAGCCCCACATCTTACCGGTACGGCCGAAACCCGTATGGATCTCGTCGTAGAATAGCAGCAGGCCGTACTCGTCGCAGATCGCGCGCAGATCCTTCAGGAACTGCGTCGTGGTGGCGCGAATGCCGCCCTCGCCCTGGATCGGTTCGACCAGGATGCCGGCGGTCTCGTCGTCCACCATGTCGCGCACGACGTTGGTGTTGTTGAGCGGCGCGTGCAGATAGCCGGGCGCCGGCGGGCCGAAGCCTTCAAGGTACTTCTCGTTGCCGGTGGCCGACAGCGCATTCAGCAGGCGGCCATGGAACGCCGCCTGGAAGCAGATCAGCTTGTACCGCTTGGGCTGGCCGTTCATGTACTGGTACTTGCGGATCAGCTTGATGCCGCCCTCGATCGCCTCGGCGCCCGAGTTGCAGAAGAACATGGTGTCGGCGAACGAGACCTCGGTCAGCCGCTTGGCCAGCTTCTCGCCGTTGCCGATGCGAAACAGGTTCGAGGTGTGCCAGAGCTTGGCCCCCTGCTCGGCGAGAGCCTTGACCAGGTAGGGGTGGCAGTGGCCCAGCGCGTTGACGGCGATGCCCGAAGTGAAGTCGACATAACGTCGGCCGTCCGCCGCGTAGAGATAGGAACCCTCTCCGCGTTCGAACACGACGTCCTTGCGACCGTACGTCGGCATAACAGCCGTAATCACAGCTAGACCCTCCTTCAAAAACAAAATTCCCCCGCCCGGGCCGGCGAATCCGCGAGGAAACTCCGGTTTCTGGCGAGGGGCCGGCACTATCGGACTGGGGTAGGGGTGTGTCAACTTCGCCCACCGACGCAGGTGCGCGTCTTGAGGCGGCACAACCCCTCTGCTAGGAGACCCACCTGCCCGATGGACCCGCTTCCTTCACGCAATACCGATCTGCCCCAGCGCCGAGCCGATTTCGCCACGGTACCCGAGATTCTCGACTACGCGGCCCAGGGCCAGACTGGCATTTCCTTTTACAGTGCCAAGGGCGAGCTGCTGTCGGCGCTCGCCTGGCGCAAGGTCCGGGAGCGCGCCCATGTCACCGCCCGCAAGCTGATCGGGGCGGGATTTGCCGTGGGCGAGCGGCTCCTGATCACGGCGGACACCTGGCCGGGTTTCTTCGATGCCTTCTTCGGCGCCCAGTATGCCGGGCTGATCCCCGTGCCGGTGTCGATCCCGGTCGGGATCGGCGGCAAGGACGCCTACCTCGACCAGCTTCGCCGGCAGTTGGCCGCTTCGGGAGCGGTTGCGGCCGTCGGCATCGACGATCTCGCGGGGTTCCTCGCGGACGCCGCCAGGGATTTCCCGGCGGTTCGCCTGCACGGCGGCAAGGGCGTCCTCGACGCGTTGCCCGAGAAGGCGGTCGACCTCAGGCCGCTCGGCCCCGGCGACCTCTGCTACATCCAGTTCTCCTCGGGGAGCACGCGTCATCCGCACGGCGTGCAGATCACCCAGCGGGCCTTGATGGCCAATCTCGCCGGCATGACCGGGCCGGCGGGCCTCGACGTGATCCCGGGCGATCGCGCCGCGAGCTGGCTGCCGCTTTATCACGACATGGGCCTGATTGGATTCCTGATGGCCCCGCTCAGCTGCCAGCTTTCGATCGACTACCTGACGCCGCGTGACTTCGCGCGCCGGCCGATGCAGTGGCTCAACATCATCTCGCGCAACCGCGGCACCATCTCCTACAGCCCGAGCTTCGGCTACGACCTGTCGACGCGGCGCGGCGCCACGCAGGTGCCGGCCGATCTCGATCTCTCGTGCTGGCGGCGCGCCGGCATCGGCGGCGACATGATTCGCCCCGAGGTGCTCAATCGCTTCGCCGACGCCTTCGAGCCTTCGGGCTTCGACCGCAAGGCTTTCATACCGAGCTACGGCATGGCCGAGGTGTGTCTGGCGATCACCTTCAGCCCCAAGGGCGCGGGCGTGCGCACCGACGTCGTCGACCGCGTCGCACTCGGCAAGGATCAGGCAGCCGTCCCGGCGGTCGATCCGCAGGACGGCCAGTGTGCCCGCAGTTTCGTGCTCTGCGGTCGGGTCCTGCCCGGTCATCTTCTCGAAGTGCGCGGTGCCGACGGCAAATTGCTGGCCGACCGCCGGGTGGGACGTATCTTCATCAAGGGGCCGAGCGTGATGCCGGGCTATTTCGGCGAACCGGAGGCCAGCCGGGAGGTGCTTTCGGCCGACGGTTGGCTCGACACCGGTGATCTCGGCTACTGGCTGGCGGGCGAGATCGTCGTCACCGGTCGCGCCAAGGACCTCATCATCATCAACGGCCGCAATGTGTGGCCGCAGGACATCGAGTGGGCGCTCGAAGCCCGGCGCGTCGTGAAAAACGGCGATGCCGCGGCCTTCTCGGTCGACACCGGTGCCGGCGAGCGTGTGGTCGTTGCCGTGCTGGCGCGTGTCTCGGGCGCGGAAGCAGCTGAGGCGCTCGCGCGCGACGTCGCGGGCGCGGTGCGCGAGGCGATCGCCGTCGATTGCGACGTTGCCCTGGTGCCACCGACGACCGGGCTGCCGACGACGAGTTCAGGCAAGCTCAGCCGGGCGCGCACCAAGGCCAACTACCTCGCCGGCCTCTACACGGTCCCGGGGTCTCCCTCGAAGCCTATCGCGGCCTGAGCCGATCCCGGTGGGCAGGCTGGTCGCGGTCACCGGCGCCACAGGGTTCGTGGGGCCGCACCTCGTCTCCGCGCTTGCCCGCCGCGGCTGGAAGCTCCGTCTGCTGGTCCGGCGCTGGTCGCCGCTGCCGTCGCTGCCGGGCGTCGAAGCCGAGATCGTGCTGGGCGACCTTGCCGACAAGGACGCGCTCAAGCGGCTGGTCGATGGGGCCGACACGGTGATCCACGCCGCCGGCCTCATCAAGGCGCGAACGCCTGCCGATTTCAGGACAGTCAACGCGGAGGGGACGGCACGACTGTCGGCGCTCGTTCCCCAGGCACGCTTCGTCCTGTTGTCGTCGCTCGCGGCGCGTGAGCCCCAGCTTTCGGCCTACGCCGAGAGCAAGCGGGAGGCCGAGCGGGTGGTGGCCGGGCGCACGGGCCCCTGGCTCGTGATTCGTGCCCCCGCGGTGTATGGGCCGGGCGATCGCGAAACGCTGGCCTATTTTCGTGCGGCGTCCCGGGGTTTGGCGCCGCGACCCCGGCTGGGTAACGCCCGCCTGGCCTTGATCCATGTCGAGGATCTGGCCGAAGCCCTGGCCGCGGCCGTCGAGCGTCCGCCGTCCCACTCGATCTACGAGATCGACGATGGCCGGGAGGGAGGATACGGCTACAGCGACATGGCTGCCGCGGCGGCGGCAGCGTTGGGACGGGCCGTGCGGTCGCTGCCGATCCCTCGGGCCGCGATGGAGATCGTCGGCTGGGCCAATGGCTTGCGGCAGGCCTTGGGAGGGCCGCCACAGATCCTGACAGGCGCCAAAGTGCGCGAGATGTTTCATCCGGACTGGACGGTCCATGACCGCCGCCTGGCGGCAACGATCGGCTTCCGCGCCCGCTACGACCTCAACGCCGGATTTCGCGACACAGTATTGTGGTATCGCCGCCAGGAATGGCTCTAGGACTTGTGAAACACTGCGTAACAAATTGTTATTTCACAAAGAATCACGGTTTCTGTCACATAGCGCATGCCTGACCTTGGGACCGGAGAGCCGCTCTTGCGCACAGCCCATCAATTGATCGTCGAAAACGACGACATCGCCAGCACCCTCGAATTGCCCCGCCTCGCGTCGCGTCTCGACGTGATCCGGGAGATTTGCCGTCATCTGGCGCCGTACCAGGCTGGCGAGCGGCCGATTGTCGGCGCGACCGTCATCGCCAAGGACCTGACCATCGATTCGCTGGCGATCATGGACATGGTCATGGAACTCGAGGACAGCTTCGACGTGTCGATCCCGATGAACGTCGTGGCCGAGGTCCATACCGTCGACCAGCTCGCCGACACGATCCTGGACCTGCGCGCCAAGCGCTAATCAAAATGGGTTTGTTCGATCGTCACGCGGGCCTGCTCGAGGCGTATCGCGACGTCCGGACCACGGGGGCCGATCCCTTCCAGATCCGCATGGAGCGGGTGCTGTCGCCGACCGAGGCGATCATCAACGGCCGCAAGATGCTGTTGGTTGGCACCAACAACTATTTCGGCCTGACGTTCGATCCTTCCTGCATGGAAGCCGCCATCGAGGCGATCCGCGCCGAAGGCACCGGCACGACGGGCTCGCGCATCGCCAACGGCAGCTACAGCGAGCATGTGCTTCTCGAGCAGGAGATCGCCGAGTTCTACGGCAAGAAGCACTGCATGGTCTTCACGACCGGCTACCAGGCCAATCTCGGCGTGATTTCGACCCTGGTCGGCCAGGGCGACCATCTGCTGATCGACGCCGATAGCCACGCCTCGATCTACGATGCCTGCAAGATGACCCAGGCCGAGGTCGTGCGCTTCAAGCACAACGACCCCTCGAGCCTAGAGTCCCGTCTGCGGCGCCTGGGCGACAAGCCCGGCAACCGGCTGGTGATCCTGGAAGGTATCTACTCGATGCTGGGCGACAGCGCGCCGCTCCGCGAATTCGTCGACGTCTGCAAGAAGTACGGCGCCTATGTGCTGGTCGACGAGGCCCATTCGCTGGGTGCACTCGGCGAGACCGGCCGCGGCCTCTGCGAATCGACCGGCGTGCTGGACGACTGCCACTTCATCGTCGGCACTTTCTCCAAGACCCTGGGCGCCATCGGCGGCTACTGCGTCTCGAACGATCCCGATTTCGACATCCTGCGCGTCACCGTGCGCTCCTACATGTTCACCGCCTCGCTGCCGCCGTCGATCGTGGCGTCCGTCCGCCAGGCCCTGCGGGTCGTGAAGGCCCGGCCCGAGCTGCGCACGCAGCTGTGGGACAACGTCGCCACTCTCTATGACGGCCTCGCCGCCCAGGGCTTCAAGCTCGGGCCCGAGCATGGCCCGGTGGTGGGTGTCCATCTGCCCGACCGCATGACCGCGGTTGGCTTCTGGCGCGCGATGCTGGATGCCGGGATCTACGTCAATGTCGCCGTGCCGCCGGCCACGCCCAACGGCGTCTCGCTGCTGCGCTGCTCGGTCTGCGCCGTCCATACCCGGGAGCAGCTTGAACACATGATCGAGGTTATGACCGGAATCGGCCGTCAGCTCGGGGTCATTTCCGGGACGCCGAAGCTACGCGTCGTCGCCGGCAGCCGCTAGGTTCGACACCCGTCTCGCTTGACCGCCCCGGCCGGGCGGTGGATCACCCGTTCATGTTCACGCTGGCGCATCTGTCCGATCCGCATCTGCCGATGCCCAAGGCGCGCGCCCTCGATCTCCTCGGCAAGCGCGTGACCGGCTATCTCAACTGGTGGCGGCACCGCGTACACATGCATGCGCCGGAGGCGCTGGCTGGCATCGTGGCCGATATCAAGATGCAGAAGCCCGATCACATCGCGCTCACCGGGGATCTGGTGAACATCTCGCTGCCCGACGAGTTCGCCCGCGCCTCGAAGTGGCTCGCCGAACTCGGCAAGCCCGATGGGATCACGGTCATTCCCGGCAACCACGATGCCTACGTCTCCACGAAATGGGGCGAAGGGCTGGGTCTCTGGGGCGCTCACATGGCAGGGGACGACAAGCCGCCGGCCGCCGACTTCCAGGTCTTCCCGACGTTGCGCCGGCGCGGGCCGGTCGCGCTGGTCGGCCTCAACAGCGGGGTCCCGAAGCCGCCTTTTCTCGCCACCGGAACACTCGGCGACGCGCAGATCGCGGTCGCCGAGCGGCTGCTCGCCGACCTCGGCCGCCAAGATCTCTGCCGTGTCGTGCTGATCCACCATCCGCCGCTCACCACCGAATCGCCCTTCAAGCGCCTGACCGATGCGGCGGCGTTCCAGGCGATGATCCGGCGGGTCGGCTGCGAACTCGTCCTGCACGGGCACAATCACCGCAGCGAAGTCGCCAGGATCGAGGGTCCGGCCGGCCCGGTGCCGGTGATCGGCGTCACATCTTCGTCGGCGGCACCCGGCAGCAAGTACGGGCGGGCGCGCTACCACCTGATCCACATCGAGCGCGAGCCGAGGGGATGGCATCTGGGTGTCGAGATTCGCGCGCTGCGTGCTGACGGCGCCGGCTGCGAGTCCGACGGCCAGCTCGTGTTCCGAAGTGCCGCGCCTGGCGTGGTAGATTGAGGCAGACATGGCACCTTCCGATCTCGTCGTTTCCCCCGTGGTCACCAAGGCCGATCTCAAGCAATTTATAGATTTGCCCAAGCGTCTCTACGCCGGTCACAAGGGCTGGGTGGCGCCGCTCAACATCGAACGGCAGGAGGCCTTCTCACCCAAGAAGAATCCGCTGTTTCAGCATGCCGAGGTGCAGCTCTTCGTCGCGCGCCGCGCGGGCCGTGTCGTCGGCCGCATCTCGGCCCAGGTCGACCGCGCCTATCTCGACCAATATGCCGACAGCACCGGCCAGTTTGGTTGTCTGGTGGCCGAGAACGATCCGGCGATCTTCGCCGCGTTGTTTGCGGCTGCGGAGGCATGGCTGAAGGCCAAGGGCATGGTACGCGCGACTGGGCCGTTCAGCCTGTCGATCAACGAGGAAGTGGGCCTGCTGGTCGACGGCTTCGATAGCCGTCCCGTGTTGATGGTGCCCTACGATCCACCCTATGCCGGTGCGCGGGTCGAAGCCTGCGGCTATGTGAAGGCCAAGGACCTCTTTTCCTACGACTATGACGTCCAGAACGCGCCGGAGACCATCGGCCGCAAGCTGCTCGACCGCGCCGGCCTTGCCGGGCGGGTCAAGGTGCGCACCGCCAACATGAAGATATTCGACGCCGAGGTCCGCACCCTGGTCGGCATCTTCAACGATGCCTGGAGCGACAACTGGGGCTACGTGCCCTTCACCCAGGCCGAAATCGACCATGCCTCCAAGGCGTTGCGCCCGGTGATCGTGCCCGAACTCGCCGTGTTCGTGGATGTCGATGACGAGACGGTGGCCTTCATCGTGGCGCTGACCAATCTTTCAGAGGCGACTGTCGACTTCGACGGTGCGCTGACGCCCTGGAACCTGGTGAAGCTCCTGTTCCGGCTCAAGATCACCGATGTCCGCAGCACGCGCGTGCCGTTGATGGGCGTGAAGAAGAAGTTCCGCAATCACCCGCTGATGGGCGCCGGCCTCGCAATGATCGCCATCGACCACCTGCGCGCCAACGGCAAACGGTTGGGCAAGACCTCGGCTGAGCTCGGCTGGATCCTCGAGGACAACAAGGCCACCAACAACATCATCCGCTCGGTCGGCGGCATTCATTATAAGACCCACCGGATTTACGAGAAGGCGCTGGGGTGAGCCCGCCGCCGCCCGGCGTCGGCCGCCCGGCGTCGGCCTTCGCCCCCTTCGCCAACCGTGCCTTTCGGCTGCTGTGGACCGCCAACGTGCTGTCCAATACCGGCGGCTGGATGGCGACCACGGGTGCGGCCTGGGAAATGACCAGCCTGACGCAGGAGCCGATCTTCGTGGCGCTGCTGTCGGCTGCCGGCACCTTGCCCATGTTCCTGTTCTGCTTCTTCGCCGGCGTCCTGGCCGACCGGTTCGATCGCCGAAGCTACATCATCGTCTGCCAGGTCTGGATGATGGGCGTGGCGGCGACCTTGGCAGTGCTGGCATTCCTCGGCCGGCTCGATCACTGGAATCTGCTTGGTTTGAGTTTCTGCATGGGCCTCGGCAACGCCATGAACGCTCCGGCCTGGCACGCCGTCGTGCCCGAGATCGTCTCCGGCCCGCACCTCCGGCCGGCCATCGCGCTCAACAGCGCCGGCTTCAATCTCGCGCGCACGGTGGGTCCGGTGGTCGGCCAGGTTCTCCTCAGCCT
>JAUXST010000364.1 GCA_030679805.1 Reyranella sp.
GGATCCTCGCCGCGGGACTTGCCCCAGGCGATGAAGTTCTCGCGGGTGTCGGTCGGCGGGTTGAGATCCCAGCTATAGGGCTTGATGCTCGCGGCCGAAGCCGTCGTCGCAATGCTCGCGGCAGCCAACGCAGCGGAACCGGAGACGAAAGTGCGTCTCTTCAAGATAGTCCTCCTTGGCGCGGACCCCGTGAGAGGGGGGCGAACCGGCCGGAAGAGCCCGGCGAGTCGGGGGCGACCGCACGAACAATAGATACGGGAAATGTGGCGAATTTGCCAGTGCGACACGAGTGCGGAACGGGCGCGGCGCACTCGCTTGGTCACCTCACACGCTCATGTTACGGGTGACCCAACTATACAAAAGTGTGAGGAAACAATGATCCGCCGCCTTTCCCGCCGCGCAGCCCTGGGTGGCGCCGCAACTCTGCCCATGACCGCCCTGCTGCCTGCCGGCCTCAGCGCCCAATCGAGCGGCTCGGCGGCCTGGAAGCCCGCCCAGGCCGTCAAGATCGTCGTTCCGGCAGCCCCCGGCGGCACCACCGATATCGTGGCCCGCCTGCTCGCCGCCCATCTCCAGCAGGCCTGGGGCCAGTCCTGCGTGGTCGACAACAAATCGGGCGCGGGCGGCGTCATCGGCTCCAACGAAGTGGTCAAATCGGCCCCCGACGGAAGCACCATCCTGATGGGCAACATCGGCCCGCAGTCGATCGGCTACTCGCTCTACCGCAACATGCCCTACACGCCGGCCAGCCTGATCCCGGTGTCGTGCGTCCTCACGGCGCCCAACGTGCTGGTGGTCCATCCCTCGGTGCCGGCCAAGACGGTGCCGGAGTTCGTGGCCTGGCTAAAGGCGCAGAACGGCAAGGCGTCCTACGCCTCGTCGGGCACCGGCCAGTCGCCGCACCTGTCGGCCGCGTGGTTCCTCCAGCTCACCGGCACCAAGGCTGAGCACATCCCCTATCGCGGCGCGGCGCCGGCGCTGCAGGACCTGACCGCAGGCGTCACCCAGTTCTTTTTCGACAATCTCACGACGTCGATCGAATTCATGCGCGCGGGCAAGCTCAGGGCGCTCGGCCTCACCTCCAAGGAGCGCAATCCGCTGACGCCCGAACTCGTGCCGATCTGCGAGACCATGCCCGAGCTGAAGCCGTTCGACGTCTCGACCTGGTTCGGCGTCTTCCTGCCCGCGGCCACGCCCAAGCCGATCGTCGACTCGCTCAACGCGCAAATGAAGGCCTGGCTCGACGACGCCGGCACCAAGGAGCGCTTCAAGACCATGGCTGGCTTCCCCGCCTACGGCACGCCCGAGCAGTTCAACGGCTTCGTGAACGCCCAGATCGCGCTGTGGAAGAGCGTCATCGACAAGGAAGGGCTGAAGCTCGACGTGAACTGAATCATCGGACCGCGGGCCTCCAGGCCCGCTCATGATCATGATGCGGGCCTGGAGGCCCGCGGTCCTCACATGATCTGGTTGACCACGCCGCCGTCGACGCGCATCGCCGCACCCGACGTGCCGGACGCGGCCTCGCTGCAGAGATAGACGCCGAGCGCTGCCACCTCGTCGGCGGTGGTGAAGCGGCGGATCAGCGACGTCGGGCGGAAATCGCGCAGGAAGGCCGTCTCGATCTCGGCCACCGTCACGCCCGATGCCTTGGCGCGCTCGGCGCGCAACCTGTCGGTGGTCTCGGTATGGGTCGGGCCCGGCAGCAGGGCGTTCACCGTCACGCCGGTGCCCGCCAGCTCTATGGCGAAGCCGTGGCTGATCGAGAGCTGGGCGGTCTTGGTCATGCCGTAGTGGATCATTTCGGGCGGGATGTTGAGCGCCGATTCGCTCGACACGAAGAGGACGCGGCCCCAGCCACGCTGGGCCATGCCCGGCGCATAGTGGCGCGTGAAGCGGATGCCGCTCATGACATTCGTCTCAAAAAAGCGCCGCCACTCGGCATCGTCGATCTCGAAGGCGGGCTTGCGCCCGTAGATACCCAAGTTGTTCACCAGCACGTCGAGTTGCGGCACACGCTCGAACACCGCAGCCGCACCCTCCGCGGTGGCGCAGTCGGCCGCGATGCCGGTCACCTTGGCCTCGGGCACCGAATCGCGCAGGCGTTTCAACGCCGCATCGACTCCGGCCTCAGTACGGCCGGTCAGGATCACGTGCGCACCCTCGGCCGCCAGGCCCTTGGCGAGCGCGTAGCCGATGCCGGCGGTCGAACCCGTGACCAGTGCGTGCTTGTTGCCCAGTCCCAGTTCCATCTCACCCTCACGTATACTTTCTGACGTCGTCGATCACCTTGCCGTCGTTGGGCAGGCTGCCGGGCTTGGCGAACTCGACCTTGCCGCCGACCTTGCAGACGGTGCGGATCGTGTCCGTCATCGTCTTCTCCAGATCGGGCGACGGCTGCGCGGCCTCGACTTTCAAGGTCATGACGTCGGCCTGGTTCACCCAGTCGATGACCAGGCGCAGACGGCCGAGGCCGGGATGCTTCTTCGATATCTCGGCAATCTGTTCGGGATCGACGAACATGCCGCGCACCTTGGTGCGCTGGTCGGCGCGGCCCATCCAGCCTTTTATGCGCATGTTGGTGCGCCCGCACGGGCTCGGACCCGCCAGCACCGCCGACATGTCGCCGGTGCCGAAGCGGATCAGCGGATAGGCGCGGTTGAAGGTGGTGACGACCACTTCGCCGACGTCGCCCTCGGGCACCGGATCGCCGGTGCCGGGGCGCACGATCTCGACGATCACGCCCTCGTCGACGGTCATGCCCTGGATGGCTTCGGACTCGTAGGCGATGGTCCCGAGATCGGCGGTGCCGTAGCTTTGCAGGCAAGTCATGCCTTTGTCGACGAACATCTGGCGCAGCGACGGCGGCAGTGCCTCGGCGCCGACGAAGGCGTGCTTGATCGAAGAAATATCCTTGCCGAGCTCGGCTGCCTTCTCGATCAGGATTTTCAGGAACGAGGGCGTCCCGACATAGCCTGAGGGTTTGATCGCGGCGATGGCGTCGAGCTGCAGCTCTGTATTGCCGACGCCGCCCGGCACCACGGCGCAGCCCAGCGCCCGCAGGGCCGATTCCATCATGATGCCGGCGGGCGTGAGGTGATAGGAGAAGGTGTTGTAGACGACGTCGCCCGCCCGAAAGCCGCCGGCGAACATGGCGCGCGCGCCGCGGAAATAGTCGGGCTCGTCGGTGTCGATCTCGAAGATCGGTCCGGGCGACATGAAGACGTGGCGCACCCTGCTCATCGGCACGGTGATCAGGCCGCCCATCGGCGGATGCTTCTTCTGCACCTCGCCCAGCATCGACTTGCGCAGCACCGGCAGCCTGGCCAGCGCCGCCCGCGACGTGATCGATACAGGATCGACATCCTTCAGCCAGTCCGCGAAAAACGGCGCATTGGCCTTGGCATGGGCGATCTGCTGCGGCAGGGCCTGCATCAGCGCCTTTTCGCGCTCGGCGGGCGAGCGGGTTTCCAGCGTATCGTAGTGCTTGGACATGGCGCGTTTCCCTCGATTTGCCCGGGACCGTAGACCGGACCGCCGGTCTTGAAAACAATATCAGAGTTCTAATATCCTGCGGCGAACCCGCGCCGACCCCAGGAGATCGAGCCATGTCCAACGTCCGCATCGCCTACGACAGCTTTGCCAAGACCGCTCCCGCCGCCCAGGCGGCCCTGCTCGCGATGGGCAAGACGGCCGACGAGTCGGGCCTCGACAAGGAAATCGTCGAACTCGCCAAGCTGCGCGTCTCGCAGATCAACAACTGCGCCTTCTGCCTGCAGATCCACCTCAACGTCTCGCGCAAGCTCGGCATCGCCCAGGAGAAGCTCGATCTGGTGGCGACCTGGCCCGAGGCCGGCATCTTCTCCGAGCGCGAGTGTGCCGCACTCGCCTGGGCCGAGACGCTGACGCATCTGGCCGGCCACAGCGTCTCCGATGCGGCCTATGACGCCGTGCGCAAACACTTCGACGAACGCGAACTGGTGTTCCTGAGCACGGCCATCGCCGCCATCAACGCCTGGAACCGCCTGGGCGCCGCCTTCCGTTTCGCGCCGCCGATCCCGAAGAAGGTGGCCGCCAACAAAGCCGCCTGATCCCTTACCTCAGACGTAATTGCCCGGACGGACGGACGGCACTCAAGCTGCCGGCATGTGGACTTCCCTGGCCTTCGCCGTCGTCGCCGCCATTCACCTGATGCCGATCGCGCCGGTGTTCGTGCCCGAGACGCTTTCCCGCCTCTACGGCATCGCTCCGGGCGATTCGACGCTGCTGGTGCTGCTGCGCCACCGGGCGCTGTTGCTGGCGCTGGTCGGCATCCTCTGCCTGTGGGCGAGCTGGGCTACCCCGGTCCGGCCGGCGGCGCTGTTGGCTGCCATCCTCAACGTCGCGGGCTTCCTGGGTTTCTATGCGCTCTACGGCAATCCCGCAGGCGCGTTGCGCACCATCGCGGTCGTCGACCTGATCGCCCTGCCGCCGCTTGCCTTCGCAGCATGGACGACACTCGTCCGGACCTGAGTGTCCGCGCTAAAGCCAGCGCTTGCGGCGGCGGTAGTGCTTGACGTCGCGGAACGAGCGGCGGCCCTCGCCGCCGATGCCGAGATAGAATTCCTTCACGTCCTCGTTCTCGCGCAAGGCCTCGGCGTCGCCGTCGAGCACGACGCGGCCGTTCTCGAGGATGTAGCCGTAGTGTGCATAGCGCAGCGCCACGTTGGTGTTCTGCTCGGCCAGCAGGATGGAAACCTTCTCCTGCTCGTTGAGGTTCTTCACGATCTCGAAGATCTCCTCGACGAGCTGCGGCGCCAGGCCCATCGACGGCTCGTCGAGCAGGATGGTGGTGGGCCGGCTCATGAGCGCGCGGCCGATCGCCGTCATCTGCTGCTCGCAGCCCGAAGTGTAGCCCGCCTGGCTGGTGCGCCGCTCCCTGAGGCGGGGAAAGTAGTGATAGACCTTCTCCAGATCGTCGGCGATCTGACGGCGCTTGCTGCCGTGGATGAAGGCGCCGGTCAGCAGGTTCTCCTCGACCGTGAGATGGCCGAAGCAGTGCCTGCCCTCCATCACCTGGATCACGCCGCGCCGCACCAGATCGTTGGGTGTGAGGCCGTCGACCCGCTCGCCGCGGCAATGGATCTGGCCCTTGGTGACCTCGCCGCGCTCGGTGCGCAGCAGGTTGGAGATCGCCTTCAGCGTCGTCGACTTGCCGGCGCCGTTGCCGCCCAGCAGCGCCACGATTCCCCCCTCCGGCACCGACAACGAAACGCCCTTCAGCACGAGGATGACGTGATTATAAATCACCTCGATGTTGGCAACGTCGATGACGTTGACGGGCGCTGCTGCAGGTGCCGGAGCGGGGCTCATGGGCGTGGCTCAGCTCTCCTTGGAGCAGTCGCGCACGGTCAGCTTCTTCTCGTCGGCGTACTTCTTCGCCGCCGCATTGACCATCGGCTTCAGCACCGTGTCGTCGGACTGATACCAGTCGGAGACCACGACCCACTTGGCGCCGTCCCACTGTTGGATGCGTCCGGCGCGCGTGCCCTCGTGATCGGAGCAGGTCACCTTGAGCGGCTGCAGCATGCCGTCGAAGCCGAGTTCCTTCAGTCGTGCGGCGCTCAGCTCGAGATTCTCGATGCCCCAGCGGACCTGTTCTCCGGTCAGTGGCTTCTTGCCGAACTTGGTCTGCGCCTTGCGGATCGCCTCGACGCCCAGCATGGCGTTGACCAAACCGCGATTGTAGAGGACCTCGCCGACTTCATCCCATTTCGCCGAGCCCTTGCCCTTGTCGTAGAGGTACTTCTTGAGATCGGCATGGACGCCGAACTGGCCGGCGCCGTGCTGCAGCATGGCGGCGTGATAGCCCTTGGCGCCGCCCTCGGCCGGGCGGACGTCGGGCTCGGCACCCGACCACCACACGCCAAACATCTTGTCGCGCGGGAAGCCGACCGCAGCGGCTTCCTTGATCGACGTCGAGTTCATGACACCCCAGCCCCACAGCAGGACATAGTCCGGCCGGTTCTGGCGGATCTGCAGCCATGTCGCCTTTTGCTCGACGCCGGGATGGGTGACCGGCATCGGCGTGAACGTGAAGCCGTGCATCTTGGCGCGCTGCTCGAGGAGCGCGATCGGCTCCTTGCCGTAGGGCGAGTCGTGATAGACCAGCACGATCTTCTTGCCTTTGAGCTTGTCGAAGCCGCCCTCCTTGAGGGCGATGTGCTGCATGATGATGTCGGCGGCCGACCAGTAGGTGCCGAGCAGCGGGAAGTTCCACTGAAACACGCTGCCGTCGCGCGACTCGGAGCGGCCATAGCCCATCGAGATCACCGGGATCTTGTCGATCGGCGCCTTCTCGGTGAGCGCGAAGGTGATGCCCGTGCTGAGTGGATTGACGTAGGCGGCACCCGTCGGGCCCTTGTTCTTGAGGCGCTCGTAGCACTCCACGCCGCGGTCGGTGGCGTAGCCGGTGTCGCACTCCTCGTAGACGATCTTGACGCCGTTGATGCCGCCGTCGCGCTCGTTGACGAGCGCATAGTAGTCGGCCACGCCGTTGGCGAACGGGATGCCGTTCGGGGCGTAGGCGCCGGTGCGGTAGATCAAGCCCGGAATGAACTGCTCGTTCTGGGCCTGGGCGGTCGACGCGAGCGCCAGCCCCGCCGCCGCGATCGATGCGCCCAGAAGCACTGCCTTGCGTAGTGTCATCATGTTCCTCCTCAAAATATGGGCGGTCCTTGCCGGCCTGCCCTTGTCAGAAACCTAGTGGATCAGTGCGGGAACGGCCAGAGCCGCAGCTTCTCCTTGGCGACCGCCCAGAGGCGGGCCAGGCCGTGCGGCTCGACGATCAAGAAGAAGACGATCATAGCGCCGAACACCATGAATTCGAGGTGGCTGAGGAGGGCCGTCGACATCCTGATGCCGAACCAGCCCGGCAGCTGATTGAGCAGGATCGGCATCAGCACGATGAAGGCCGCACCCATGAAACTTCCAACCAGCGAGCCCAGCCCGCCGATGATGACCATGAACAGGATCTGGAACGACCGGTTGATGTCGAACGCCAGCGGCTCCCAGGCGCCCAGCCGGAGGAACGCCCACATGGCGCCCGCCACGCCGATGAAGAACGAGCTGACGGCGAAGGCCGTGAGCTTGGTGCGCAGCGGCCGGAAGCCGATGATTTCGGCCGCGATGTCCATGTCGCGAACCGCCATCCACGAGCGCCCGATGTGGCCGCGGACCAGGTTCTTGGCGACCAGCGTGCCCACCACCACGATTCCGAGGATCAGCAGATAGCGATCGGCCGGCGTATCGACGTGCCAGCCGAAGACTTCCAGCTTGCCGACCGCGACCGACCCGGACGGCGTGTAGTTGGTCAGCCACTTCACCCGCGCGAACAGCCAGTCGAGGAAGAACTGCGAGGCGAGCGTCGCCACCGCGAGATAGAAACCCTTGATGCGAAGCGACGGGATGCCAAACAGGATGCCGACCGCCGCCGCCATCAGGCCGCCGAACAGGAACACGACGATGAGATTGTTGAGCTCCGGCACGCGGAGCCAGAGATTGTAGGCGGCGTAGGCACCGACCGCCATGAAGCCGCCGGTGCCGAGCGAAACTTGTCCGCAGTAGCCGACCAGGATGTTGAGCCCGATGGCGGCCAGCGACAGGATCAGGAACGGGATCAGGATCTCGGTGTAAAGATAGGGCGAAGCGACCATCGGCACGGCGAGGAAGGCTGCCACGATCACGGCGAGCACGAAGAGGCGATCCTGCAGGATCGGAATGAACTGCTGGTCGGCGACCTAGGTCGTCTTGAACTGGCCGGCCTCGCGGTAAAGCATCGCCTACACTCGCTCGATAATGCGTTCGCCGAACAGGCCCTGTGGCCTGAACAGCAGGAAGACGAGCGCCAGCATGTAGGCAAACCAGTTTTCGATGCCGCCGCCGGCGAGATCGAACTGCTTGACCAGGATCGGCGCCAGGAACACCTCGGAGAGCTTCTCGCCGGCACCGATGATCAGGCCGCCGACGATGGCGCCCGGCACCGAGGTGAAGCCGCCCAGGATCAGCACCGGCAGCGCCTTCAGCGCGATCAGCGAGATCGAGAACTGGACGCCGAGCTTGGCGCCCCAGATAAGGCCCGCGGCCAGCGCCACTAGACCCGACACGGTCCACACGATCAGCCAGATGGTGTTGAGCGGAATGCCGACCGACTGGGCCGCGGCGTGATCGTCGGCGACGGCGCGGAGTGCACGCCCGACGCGCGTCTTCTGGAAGAAGATCGCGAGCACCACGACCAGGCCGGCCGCGATGGCTGCCGCCACGAGTTCGCCCGGATCGACCAGCAGGCCGCCCGGGAATACGCCCTCGAACAGGAACAGCGGATCCTTGGGCAGGCCGAGATTGATCTTGTAGATGTCGCTGCCCCACAGCGTCTGGCCGAAGCCGTCGAGAAAGTTGGCGATGCCCAGGGTCGCCATGAAGAGAATGATACCTTCCTGGTTCACAAGATGGCGCAGCACCAGGCGTTCGATGGCGTAGGCGAGCAGACCCATGATGGCCGCGGTGGCCGCGATCGCGAGCCAGAGCGGCCAGGCGCCCTTGCCGTAGCTGTAGGCCGCAATGCCACCGACCAGCGCACCGACCGCCGCCAGTACCTGCATCTTGCGCCGCTCGCCCGGCCCGGCGCCCCGCGCGATATATTCGCGCCAAGCGTACCAGCCGATGAACGCCACCGCGACGCCCAGGATAGCCGCCGCCACGACGAAGTTCGCGAGATGGACTTCCTTGCCGTCGATCTCGCCGCTGAGCCGAGCGATCGTGAGCGCCGCGAACAGCACCATCGCGCCCTGCGCGAAGTTGAAGACGCCGGAGGCCTTGAAGATCAGCACGAAGCCCAGCGCCACCAGCGAATAAAGCACGCCGGTCAGCAGGCCGCCGATCAGGGTTTCGAGGAACGGCCCTAGCATGGCGGCCTCGCTGTCGTCTCAAGGCGCAGCCGAAGAACCTCACGCCCGCCATACACTCGGCGTCGGCAGTCCGTGTCTGGCCAGTCGATGAGGTCCTTCGCTACGCTCGGGACGACATAACTATTCATGTCCATCTCTCAGTGACTGACGCCAAGGTAGGCAGCGACGACCGCCTCGTTGCTTCTGACCTCGTCCGGCACGCCGTCGCCGATCTTCTTGCCGTAGTCGAGCACCACGACGCGGTCGGAGATGTCCATGACCACGCCCATGTCGTGCTCGATCAGGCAGATCGTCGTGCCGAACTCGTCGTTCACGTCGAGGATGAAGCGGCACATGTCCTGCTTCTCCTCGATGTTCATGCCCGCCATCGGCTCGTCGAGCAGCAGAAGCTCGGGCTCGGCGGCGAGCGCGCGGCCGAGTTCGACACGCTTCTGCAGGCCATAGGGCAGCTGGCCGACCGGCGCCTTGCGGATGTGCTGGATCTCGAGGAAGTCGATGATCCGTTCGACCACCTTGCGGTTTTCGATTTCCTCGCGTTGCGCCGGGCCGATGTGAAGAGCCTGCCAGAACAGGCCGGTCTTCATGCGCAGGTTGCGGCCGGTCATGATGTTGTCGAGGGTCGACATGCCGCGGAACAGCGCAATATTCTGAAAGGTACGTGCGATGCCCTGCTCGGCCGCCTCGTGCGGCTTCATCTGGCTGCGCCTGACGCCCTTGTAGGTGATGGCGCCCTGCTGCGGATGATAGAAGCCGTTGATGCAGTTCAGCATCGACGACTTGCCGGCGCCGTTGGGACCGATGATGGCGCGAATCTCGCCTTTGGCGATGTCGAAGCTGATGTCGGTCAGCGCCTTCACGCCGCCGAACGACAGGCTGATGTTCTCGACCGACAGAAGGACATCGGGGAAGGAGCGCACGCGGGCAACCATCGACGTCAGCCCGCCTTCTTCAACGCCGTGTGGGGCGCCACGTCGCGGACCTGCACGTTGCCCTCGATGGCGCCCTTGCGGCCGTCCTCGAACGTGACCTCGACCCTGATGTGGGCGCTCTTGGAACCGTCATAGAGCGCGTCGACCAGGGGCTTGTAGCGCTCGCCGATGAAGCCGCGCCGCACCTTGTTGGTGCGCGTGAGTTCGCCGTCGTCGGCCTCCAGCGCCTTGCTCAGGACCAGGAAGCGGCGGATCTGGGCGCCGGCCATGCGCGGGTCGGCGGCGAGGTCGCGGTTGACCTGCTCGATCTCGTCTTCGATCAGGTCGTAGACCTCGGGTCGCGCCGCCAGCTCCTGGTAGCTCGCGTAGGAGATGTTGCGCCGTTCGGCCCAGTCGCCGACGGCGATCATGTCGATGTTGACGAAGACGGCGACGTAGTCGCGGCCGTGGCCGAACGCCACCGCCTCGTTGATGTGCGGATAGAACTTCAGCTTGTTCTCGATGAACTTGGGCGCGAACAGCGTACCGTCGTTCAGTTTCCCGACGTCCTTGGCGCGATCGATGATGCGCAGGTGGCCGCGCTCGTCGAGGTAGCCCGCATCGCCGGTGTGCACCCAACCGTCGGCCGTCTTGGTGTCATTGGTCGCCTCGGGGTTCTTGAAATACTCCTTGAACACCCCGGGGCTGCGATAGAGCACCTCGCCCGACTCGGCGATCCGGAGCTCGACCTGGGAGACGGGCTTGCCGACCGTTTCAGGATAGACCTCGCCGTTGGGATGGATGGTGACGAACACCGAGGCCTCGGTCTGTCCGTAGAGCTGCTTCATGTTCACGCCGAGCGCGCGATAGAAGTTGAAGATCTCCGGCCCGACCGCCTCGCCCGCGGTATAGGCCACGCGCACGCGACTCATGCCGAGCGTGTTCTTGAGCGGTCCGTAGACGACGAGATTGCCGAGCGCATAGAGTAGGCGATCGACCGGCGACACCGGCCGGCCGTCGAGCAGCGCCGGCCCGACCCGGCGGGCCACCGTCATGAAGAACTGGAACAGCCGGCGCTTGAGGAGGCCCGCATCCTCCATCCGGATGGTGACCTGGGTGATCAGGTTTTCGAGCACGCGCGGCGGCGCGAAATAATAGGTTGGGCCGATCTCGCGCAGATCGGTCATCACCGTGGCCGCCGACTCGGGGCAATTGACCACCAGGCCGACGACGTAACACTGGGCATAGGAGAAGATATGATCGCCCACCCACGCCATCGGCAGGTAGGACAGAAGCTCGTCGCCTTCCTTGAGTCCGTCGAACTCGGCACCGGCGCGGGCCGCCCACACCAGGTTGTCGTAACTCAGCACCGCGCCCTTCGGCCGGCCGGTCGTGCCCGA
>JAUXST010000385.1 GCA_030679805.1 Reyranella sp.
GCGGCGTAGACGGCGAGCGAGACGAGGTCGATCAGGAACGGCACCGACATCGCCAGGAAATAGCGATGCACGAGGCGGGCGGGCGCCGCGAGCGACGCCACGTCGGTCGATGCTGTCATCTATTCGGTATAATGCGGATCGGGGCGGAGCGGAATGCCCCGCCCGCCGCAGCCGCGGGATCAGGCCGTGAGTTCGCGCGCCGTGATGCGGTACTTGAACTTGTCCGGATCGAGCGAGTCGAGGAAGTCCGCCTTGTTCTCGGCCTGCGGATACATCAGGAATGGAATGGCCGGCTCCTTCGAGCCCGGCAGCTTCACGTCATGCGCGACGTTGAAGGCAACCCAATTGCCTTCCCACGCGCCGAACAGGGCCTTGCGCGCCGCGACGACCTTGGGGTCGCCCATGGCGAGATTGCCCGGCGGCTCCTCGAGCACGACCTTGCGGACATCGGCCGGATCGACCGGCGTCCAGCCGCTCCCGTTCAGCCAGACTTCGGCGCGGCAATGCTGCGCCTTGCTGACGACCTCCGATCCGGCGCCCAGCGCCTTGAAGCCGAACTCCGACGGCGCCACCCGGATGCCATAGACGTCGCGCGCCGGCAGGCCGACGGAACGGGCGAGGCCGACATAAAGCGCGTTGAGGTCGGCACACTTGCCGTTGAGATTGCCGGTCTTGATCATCGTGGTGATGTCGCCCACGCCGCAGCCCAGCGTCTTGGCGTTTCGGAAGGTGTTCTCCACGACCCATTCGTAGAGCGCGCGCGCCTTGGCGACATCGTCCTTCTTGCCGCGCACGATCTCCTCGGCGGTCTCCTTGACCAGACCGTCGGTCGGCAGCAGGTCGGTCGAGGCGAGGCTGAGTTTGCGTTCCTCCTCGGTGAGGGGAATCACGCTTTGCGCCAGCCCGACGCGAACCGCGCGATTCTGCGTCTGCACCTGGGTTGCGACCTCGATTGCCGGCGACTGCTGGTCACCCGCCCATTCGACACGCAGCATTTCGGCGCCATACTTGGGATCGCGCACCCGTTCGGCTACGCGCGCGTTGCCGGACCAGGTCACGTTGCCCGGCCGCTGCCAGTCGGCGGCCTCGAAGGTCGGGAGCGGGATCCATGCCTTGGTGGTGCCGTTCTGCGGTTCCACCCGTGCGGTCAGCACGAAGGTGCGCCAGCCCTTGGGCACGGGCGCGAAGGTGGCCTGGGCCGACGCCAGACGTGGCGCGAAGCCGACGGCGCCGACGGCGACGCCGGCTTTGAACATGTCGCGACGATTCATCATTTCCAGTCCTCGCCATGGCAATGCTTGCCGGAGAGAGTGGACATTCCTGTCGTCAGGAACGTCAGAACCATCCCGGATCAAAACCGCGCCGCACGCGACAGCGGTCTGTATCGGATGCGAAAGGATTGCAGGCCGGCGGCGCGGTCGTCAACCGGGGTGGAGCCTAAAGCCCGAGATAGGCCTGGCGCACGCGATCGTTGGCCAGCAGCTCGCCGCCGGCGCCGCTCAGCCCGATGCGGCCGTTCTCCAAGACATAGCCGCGATGGGCGATCTTCAGCGACGCCATCACATTTTGTTCGACCAGCAGGATGGTGAGGCCTTCCTCGTTCAGGCGGCGCACGATGCGGAACACTTCTTGAACGATCGTCGGCGCAAGACCGAGCGAAGGCTCGTCGAACATGATGAGCCGCGGCTGACCCATCAGGCAGCGGCCGATCGCCAGCATCTGCTGCTCGCCGCCCGACAGGGTGCCGGCCGCCTGCCGGCGGCGTTCGGCCAGGCGCGGAAACATTTCTAGGACGCGTTCGAGCGTCTGCCGCTCGGCGGCACGGGCACGCCTGGGCGTGGCGCCCATCTCGAGGTTCTCCAGCACCGTGAGATTGGGGAAGACCTGGCGGCCCTCGGCGACATGGCCGATGCCGGCCTCGCAGACGCGATGGCTCGGCCAGCCGGTGATGTCGGTGCCGTCGAAACGCACCGTGCCGCGGGCCGGCCGCTCGATGCCATGGATGGCGCGGATCAGCGAACTCTTGCCGGCACCGTTGGCGCCGACGATGGCAACGATCTCGCCGGCGGCGATCTCCAGAGACACGCCGTCCAGGGCCTGGGCGTCGCCGTAATAGAGGTCGAGGCCGTCGACCCGGAGCAGCGCCTCGCTCATGAGGCCTCCTGCTCGCCGAGGTAGACGTCGAGCACCGCCTGGTGGCGCGAGATCTCCTGCGGCGTTCCTTCGGCGATCTTCTCGCCGTAGCTCACGACGACGACCTCGCGAGCAAGCGCCATCACGGCGCGCATGACGTGCTCGATCAGCAGGATGGTGAGGCCAGTGCGGGCGTTGAGGTCGCGCAGGAAGGCCACCATCACGTCGATCTCGGTGGGGCGCAGGCCCGCCATCACCTCGTCGAGCAGCAGCAGCCTGGGTCCGGTGGCGAGCGCGCGCGCTACTTCGAGCTTCTTGCGGTCGGGCAGGGTGAGGTTCTCGGCGAGCTGGTGCCGCCGGTCGTGCAGCCCGAGCTGCGCCAGAAGGGAAGCAGCGGCGTCGCGGGCCTCGGTGAGATCGGGGCGTTGATGCAGCGCGCCGACGGTGACGTTCTCCAGGACGCTCAGCCCCTTGAAGGGCTTTACGATCTGGAAGGTACGGCCGACGCCTGCGTCGCACACCCGGTCGGGCCGCAGCCCCGAGATCTTCCGGCCGTCGAGCGTGACCGCGCCGGCATCCGGGACGTAGACCCCGGCGATCATGTTGAAGATCGTGGTTTTGCCCGCGCCGTTGGGCCCGATCAGGGCGTGGATGGCGCCGGCGGGCACGCTGAAGCTGACATCGTGCACCGCGCGCAGGCCGCGGAAGTTCTTGCCGACGCCGGCGAGTTCCAGGCGCGCGCCGCTCATGGCCGCCGCTCGCCGATGCCGAGCTTGTCGGCCAGCCACGGCCAGACGCCGGCCGGTCGATAGATCACGATCACCAGCAGCGCGAGGCCGTAGAAAATCTGCTTCATGCCGGGGATGTGGAAGTATTCGCTGGCGTCGGTGAAGGCCTCGCCGAGGCCGGTCAGCACCACGGCGCCGACCACCGGTCCGAACAGCGTGCCCAGCCCGCCGATGATCGGCGCCAGCGTGATCTCGATCGAGCGGCCCATGGCGAAGGCCGTCTCGGGGAAGAGGTTGTTGTAGTAGAAGGCGTTCCAGACGCCCGCAAGCGCCGTCAGGCTGGCCGAGATCACCACCGCGATCATCTTGCAGCGGAGCACCGGCACGCCGACCGCCTGCGCCGCCTCGGCATCCTCGCGGATGGCGAGCCAGTAGCGACCGAGGCGGCTCTCCAGCAGGGCACGACACAGGATGAAGGCGCCGACGGCCAGCGCCAGGATCAGATAGTAGAAGAGGAGGGGGCCGCCGCGCAGGTTCCAGACGTCCACCGTAGCGTCGACCTTGAGGAAGAGGCCACCCGAGCCGCCGGCCCACTCCCAATGATCGAAGGCAAGGCGCGTGAACTCGCTGAAGGCGATGGTGAGCAGCGCGAAGTAGACGCCGGCCAGGGAGAAGCGGAAGCCGAGATAGCCCACGATGGCGCCGGCGGCCGCAGCGGCGGCGACCGCCACGAACACGCCGGCCCACGGGCCGAGGCCATAGTGAAAGAAGAGTCCGGCGGCGACGTAGCCGCCGAGGCCGGCGTAGAGCGCGTGGCCGAGCGAGAGCTGGCCCGCGAAGCCCATCATGATGTTCCAGGCCTGGCCCACGAAGGCGAAGTAGAGGACCAGGATCAGGACCGAGAGGCCGTACTTGCCGAGCAGCGCCGGCGCCACCAGCAGGGCCAACAGCAGGACGCCCAGCCCCCACAGGGCGCGCGACGGCACGCCGTCGGTCAGGCGGCGGCCGAACTTCATGTGCCGCTCTTGCCGAACAGACCCTGCGGACGCAGTAGCAGCACCAGGATCAGGATGCCGAAGCTCACCATGCTCTTGAGCGAGGGTTGCAGCAGCAGGCCCGCCACCGCCTCGCTGACACCGATCAGCAGGCCGCCCATCAGGGCGCCGGTCATGCTGCCGAGGCCGCCAACGATCACGATGACGAAGGCGAGCAGCGTGTATTCTGCGGCAAGGAAAGGCGTCACTGGAATGATGGTGATCATGAGCGCGCCGGCCGCGCCGACGCAGGCGGCACCGACACCGAAAGTGAAAGCATAGAGGCGGCGCACGTCGAGGCCCACGACCAGCGCGCCCATGTTGTTGTCGGCGGCGGCGCGGATCGACTTGCCGGTGCGCGTGCGGGTGAAGAAGAGCCACAGGAGTCCGGCGATGGCCACGGCGGCGAGGGCGGCGTGTAGGCGCACGGCGTCGAACACCAGGGGGCCGAGCTCGTAGGAATCGAACTGCGAGTCCATCTGGACGCTGCGCGAATCGGGTCCGGCGATGGCCAGGCAGCCGTTGACGAGGAGGATGGCGACGGCCAGCAGCAGCAGGAACTGCTGGTGCTCGGGTCGTCCGATGAAGGGCGAGATCAGCGTGCTTTGCAGGGCGTAGCCTGCCACGAAGAACAGGGCGGCAATCACCGGCAGGCTGAGCATCGGCGAGACCTGCAGATACTCGAAGCCCATCCAGGCGAGATACATGCCCACGACCATGATCTCGCCATGCGCGAAATTGACCACGCGCATGACGCCGAAAATCACCGACAGGCCGAGCGCCATCAGCCCGTACACCATGCCGGTCAACAGGCCCTTGGTAACGGCCTGCGCAAGTGACAGGAGAAAGTCGGAGGTCAAAGCGCCTGCGCGATCACACTCGTCGCTTGTCGTTCCAGCCGGGCATCGGGAAGACCAGCGGCGCCGCCGCCGATTCGAGCGGCATGACGACGGTGGGCTTGCGCTTCAGGTTCTCGACGGCTGCCGCCTTGATGCTGACGTTCTGGCCCTTGGCGTCGAACTGGATCGGCCCGCCGATGATGACGTGCTGGTCGATCTTGGTCTTGCGCAGCGCCTCCATGAGGTCCGCGGGTTTGGTCGACTTGGCGGTGAGCCAGGCCTGGGCCGCGACCAGAAGACCCTCGAAGGTGAAGCCGCCGTTGATGTCGAGCTGGTCGTTGGGGAACTTGGCGGCGTGCCGCTTCTCCAGCGCCTGGGTCATCACCGACTTGGGATCGAGCCACGGCACGTTGGAGATCATGAAGTCGCCGTACTTGCCCATGGTCTTGAGGAAGTCCTGCTCGTAGAGGCCGGGCGCGCCGGGATTCATCACGCCCATCGGCTCCCAGCGCTGCTTCACCATCTCCTGGACGAGCAGCTTGGCATCGTTGAGGCGGCTCACCGGCATCAGCAGCTCGGCCTTGGTCGCCTTGGCCTTCGCCACCTCGACCGAGAGGTCCTTCGCGGCCGGATCGTAGCTGATGGTGTCGACGATCTCGTAGGGCATGTCGAGCTTGGGGAACAGCGCCTTGATGCCGTTGATCATCGCGGTGCCGAACGTGTCGTTGACGCTCATCATGACGGCGGTCTTGGGTGTCTTGCCCGAGACCTTGAAGATCTCCTTGTGCAGCGCCAGCGCGCCGGTGATCAGCATCGGCGCGGTCGGGAAGTTGCGCACCACGAACTTGTAACCCTGCTCGGTGATCTGCGGCGCCGCGGCGATATTGACGATCATCGGGACGCCGCGCTGCTCGGCCACCTGGGCGATGGCGATCGTCTGGCCGGAGTCGAAAGCGCCGACCAGGATGTGGCAACCGGCATCGATCGCCTTCTCGGCCTGGGTGCGGGCGGCGTCGGGCTTGGACTCGGTGTCGTAGTTCACGATCTCGAGGCGGACCGGCATCTTCATGTCGCCGAACACCTCGTTGGCGATGTCGCCGCCGCGCCGGCAGGCCTGGCCGATCTGGGCCTGAATGCCCGAGGACGGCAACAGCAGGCCGACCTTGAGGTTGGCCGGCCCGGTCTGGGCGAAGCCGTGACGCAATGGCATCGGCGCGCCGATCAAGGTGGCGCCGGCGAGGGCGACCTTGCCGAGGCGGCGGCGGGTGAATTGATTGTGGC
>JAUXST010000388.1 GCA_030679805.1 Reyranella sp.
GCCACAAGTGTTTGATGTTGTTCAAGTTCGTAGCGGTGCCCGCGTTGTTACCGACTCTTCTCGCGACGCCCGCCTGACCATCTTCGGCAAAGCCACTCTCACCGATCGTTATCTCCTGCCCGGCGAAAGCTATCAGGATATGTTCGCCCTCGTCGCCTCGGCCTATGCCGACGACGACGGCCATGCCCAGCGGATTTACGATTACATCAGCAATTTGTGGTTCATGCCGGCGACGCCCGTGCTCAGCAACGGCGGCACCAGCCGCGGTCTGCCCATCTCCTGTTTCCTCAATGAAGCCAACGATTCGCTCGAAGGCATCGTGGGCCTGTGGAACGAGAACGTCTGGCTGGCGGCCCGTGGCGGCGGCATCGGCTCCTACTGGGGCAATCTCCGGTCGATCGGCGAAAAGGTCGGCATGAACGGCAAGACCTCGGGCGTGGTCCCGTTCATCCGCGTGATGGACTCGCTCACCCTCGCCATCAGCCAGGGCTCGCTGCGCCGTGGCTCGGCCGCATGCTACCTGCCGGTCAACCATCCCGAGATCGAGGAATTCATAGAAATCCGCCGCCCGACCGGCGGCGATCCCAACCGCAAGGCGCTCAATCTGCACCATGGCCTTCTCATCTCCGACGCCTTCATGCGCGCGGTCGAGAACGACGAGGAGTGGGCGCTGGTCAGCCCCAAGGACGGCGCGGTGCAGCGCAAGGTCTCGGCCCGTGCGCTCTGGATCCGCATCCTGACGGCGCGCATCGAGACCGGCGAGCCCTACCTGGTCTTCGTCGATCACGTGAACAACGCCCGGCCCGAGCACCACAAGCTGGCCGGCCTGGAAGTAAAAACCTCGAACCTGTGCAGCGAGATCACGCTGCCGACCGGCATCGACCATCACGGCAAGCAGCGCACGGCGGTGTGCTGCCTGAGTTCTCTCAATCTCGAGAGCTATCTCGAGTGGCACGAGCATCCGACCTTCATCGAGGACGTGATGCGCTTCCTCGACAACGTGCTGCAGAGCTTCATCGACACCGCCGGCAGCGACTTCGCCCGCGCCACCTACGCCGCCATGCGAGAGCGTTCGGTCGGCCTCGGCGTGATGGGCTTCCACTCGTTCCTGCAACTGAACGGCATCCCGCTCGAATCGGTGATGGCCAAGGTGTGGAACAAGAAGATGTTCAAGCACATCCGCGGCCAGTGCGACGAGGCCTCCAGGTCGCTCGGCCGCGAGCGCGGGCCCTGCCCCGATGCCTCCGACTTCGGCTTCGAGGACCGCTTCTCCAACAAGCTCGCGATCGCGCCGACCGCGTCGATCTCGATCATCTGCGGCGGCGCCTCGCCCGGCATCGAGCCGTCGGCGGCCAACGTCTACAACCACAAGACCCTCTCGGGCTCGTTCGTGGTGCGCAACCCGTACCTCGAGAAGGTGCTGGAGCAGAAGGGCCGCAACGACGAGGACACCTGGACCACCATCACCACCAGCCAGGGCTCGGTGAAGGACCTCGACTGCCTCGACGACCACGAGAAGGCGGTGTTCAAGACCGCCTTCGAGATCGACCAGCGCTGGCTGGTCGAGCACGCCGCCGACCGCACGCCCTACATCTGCCAGAGCCAGTCGCTCAACATCTTCCTGCCGGCCGACGTGCATAAGCGCGACCTGCACCAGATCCACATGATGGCCTGGAAGCGCGGCGTGAAGAGCCTCTACTACTGCCGCTCGCTCTCCATCCAGCGCGCCGAGGCCGTCTCGGGCGATGCCATGGCCGACCAGCTGGGCGATCACGCCATGGGCGTGCCGACACGGGAGGAGGGCGCGGAAGCGCCGCTGCCGTTCGTCGGCAACAAGATTACCCAGACCAACGATTACGAAGAGTGCCTTAGCTGCCAGTAACTTGAGCATCTCCCGCCGCGCTGCCGGGCTCTTCGCCCGGGACGCGACGGGAGAACTTTTCCCGATTTCGCCCTTCTGCTTCCCCGCTGC
>JAUXST010000627.1 GCA_030679805.1 Reyranella sp.
GTGACCGTCAGGCTCTTTTCAGGAACGATCATGGACATGCCGAATGCACTTCCAGACTGGCGCTGACACTCTTTGCAGTGACAAGCGACGGTTCGGATCGGTTCGGCGGTCAAGACGTATCGGACAGCGCCACATTGGCAGCCACCAACGTATGGTGCGGGCACCCTAGATCGCTCCCTTTGAGAAAACCGATGTTAGAGCAACAAGACGGACTCTGAAAGCAGCGGACTCGCAGCAGCCTCAACTTCCGACGTATATGAAACTCTTGGTCCGCTGTTGAAGGTACCAACCAATATACTGTCGCCCATCGTCTGAAAGGGCGCTGTTACCGGGATGACAAGGAGAGGCTGCGGCGGCCGGGCCAAAAAGAAAACGGCGAAGCCGGTCGCCCGACTTCGCCGCTTCATACGTCCCTGAAAGAACGCTCGTCACGTTCCTCCGCGGGGCGCGGTCCACCGTAGCCCTGGAAGGACCACGAAGGGCTGGTGAAATTGCGAGATCCCCGCTCGCCACCACCATCCTCGGGTGCAGTCCGCCCATGCGCATGGACTTCCCGCAACGAATCCCCGGCTGCTTTTTCCTGCCAGCGCTCTCCCTCGCGAAGGGCGCGCATCGTCCCGTCGGACGAGTTCGCAGGGCATTCCGAGAACCCTTCAGCAGCTTTCGCCACCGCGAGGAACCTTTCGGTCCCTCTCCGCGTGATGCGACCACCACGCTTCGTTGAGAGAAACTTTCTGCCTGGACGCGCAAGCCCGCAAGCGCGGTTTAATTGGCTTTCCGGTGGATTGGATGGAAAACGTGGATTGAATCGCGCGCACCACAAGGGAGTGTAGTGCAAGGCCTTCGAAGCGCTAAGCCTCGCCATGGTTGTGTGCGCCGGTTGCATCCTGCACAGTCCGATGCTCCTTCGTCCGTGATGATCGGCCATGACAGAGTCCGCCAAGCTCTCTGGAGAAAAACCCCGCCTCGATCACACGCCGTCGTCCTACTATTCGATGCGCGCGCGCCGGGCAGTCGCCGAAGGCGGCATCGCCCATGAGCGCGTCTTCGTCG
>JAUXST010000428.1 GCA_030679805.1 Reyranella sp.
GCGATCGCCGGCGCCATGCGGGCCAAGCGCCTGCTGTTCCTGACCGACGTGCCGGGCGTCCTCGACAAGAATGGCCAGCTCATCCAGGACATGACGGTCGAGCAGGCCCGCGCCCTGATTGCCGACGGCACGATCTCGGGCGGCATGATCCCCAAGGTCGAGAATTGCATCGATGCGGTGAACAGCGGCGTCGAAGCTGCCACCATCATGGACGGCCGGGTGCCGCATGCGTTGCTGCTGGAGATCTTCACCGAGGCCGGCATCGGCACCATGGTCAAGCGCTCCTGATGGGCCTTGAATAGCCTGATATTGCTGCATATTTACCCGCCATGGCTCTCCTCCCCATCCTGACGGCCCCCGACCCGCGCCTGAAGAAAAAGTCCCTGCCGGTCGCCGCGGTCGATGCGGACGTGCGCCAGCTCATGGACGACATGCTGGAGACCATGTATGCCGCCCCCGGCATCGGCCTCGCCGCTCCGCAGGTGGGCGCGCTGAAGCGCGTCATCGTGCTCGACATCGACCGCGAGGAGACCAAGACCGGGCCGTTGTTCATGGCCAACCCCGAGGTCGTCGAGGCCTCCGATGAGGACGTGACTTACGAGGAAGGTTGCCTGTCCGTACCCGACCACTATTCCGACGTCGCGCGGCCGGCAGCGGTGCGGGTGCGCTACCTCGATCGCGACGGCAAGAAACAGGAACTGGCCTGCGAGGGGCTGCTCGCCACCTGCGTCCAGCACGAGATCGACCATCTCGACGGCATCCTGTTCATCGATCACATCTCGTCGCTGAAGCGCAACATGATCCTGCGCAAGCTGCTCAAGACACGGAAAGAGAAGGAGCGCGACGAGGCCGAGGGCAAGCCGCCCGCCAAGGATCAGGCCAAGGATCCGGAGCACGCGCTGTAGGGTAGCCCGAGACACGGGGCCGACCGATTTTTTGCCCTTGGGCCTTTTCGTGGTCCACGAAATGGTCCACTCGGGCAAGCCGTAGATGAACACGCATTCTTTGGCCGGCTAACGCGGAATCCGTGGCAGGGCCGGCGACGATTTGCCCCGGTGCCTCAATGGGTTGGACGCCCTTTCGGCACACCGACAGCGAACAAACAAACCCCGTCCAGGCGTGGTTCGGAATGGTCCACTTCCTCGCGGGGTTTTCCTGGTTGGGGAGCCTACTGCGCGGCGATTTTCGACGCCGCCGGCGCGAAGTCCCGCTCCATCTCGCGGCGTAGTTTCACCGCGGTCAGCGTCTCGTCCATCGCCACGTCGGTGTAGGTGAGGGACTGGCCGGCTTTGATCGGCTTTAGGAGCTTCACATTGTGCGCAAGGCCGAGCGGCAGGCTGCCGAGCCCGGTCGACTTCTCCGACGGGAACAGCTTGCCGTAGACCGTATAGCCGCCCTCGCCGTCCAGCATCTCGCCGGGCTTGAGGTCGCGCTTGGCGGTGGCGATCACGTCGGCATAGAAGCCGATCGGGCAGCCGGTCGGCTCCTTGCGCAGGCCGATCGAAGCGACCGACATGCCGACCTCCAGGCCGATCAGGTGCCAGCGCTTGTACATGACCGAGTAGCGGCCGCTGGGGTCGGTGCAGAGCATGTACTCTTCGAAGCAGTTCTTCTGGTAATCGGTGGCCGCCTCGAACACGACCCACACGCCCTTGCGGATCTCGTAGGGGATTGCGCGGCCGTCTTTCTCCAGCGACGAGGCCACTTCGACCTGGCCCTTGTGATGGAGCTGGCCGCCCTCGGAGATCGGTCGCATCACGAAGGGCAGGTCCTCGACCGAGCAGGGCGGGAAGGCGAGGCCGTCCGGCGCCGGCGTGAGGCCGGTGGCGTTGGACACGGCGGTGCTTTCGATGGCGGGCTTGGAACCATCGAGGAAGGAATTGAACATCTTGGGATTGAGCCCGCCGCGCTTGGCCTGCTCTTCGTTCAGGCCCCAGTACTTCCACACGGTCTCGGGTGTCGATTGGGCGAAGTGCGGTAGCCACTTGTGGCCGCGGCCGGCCGCCGTCACTTCGAAGCCCGAGGTGCGCGCCCAGTCGACCAGTTCGCAGATCAGCGCCGGCTGGTCGCCATAGGCCAGGCTATAAATCACGCCGGCTTGCGCGGCGCGCCGGGCGAGCAGCGGCCCGCAGAAGGCATCGGCCTCGACCGTCACCATCACCACGCTCTTGCCGTGCCTGAAAGCTTCCAGCGCATGCTCGACGGCGGCGATCGGGTCGCCCGTCGATTCCACGATGATATCGATCTCGGGATGGCTCACCAGCGCGCGCCAGTCCTCGGTGAGGTAGGTGCTGCCGTGCTTGCGGGCCTCGGTGAACGAGGTCGCTCCCGTCACCTCGGGTTTCCAGCCCAGTCGTGCCAGGTTCTCGCGCGCGCGAGGCGGCGAGAGGTCGGCGATGCCCAGCAGGTGGATGCCCGGCGTCGTCGGGATCTGCGACAGATACATCGAGCCGAATTTTCCCGCGCCGATCACGCCGATACGGAGCGGCTTGGCTTCGGCCGCACGGGCCAGGAGCATGCGATGGAGACTCATTGTTTCCTCCGGAATTGCCTTGGTTATTCCGCCGCGGCCTTGCGGCGGGCGGCGCGCGTCACGCAATCGTCTTCCCAGGCGTCGAGCGGCGTGAAATCGCGGTGCGCGATATAGGCCGGGCGCTTGAAGCGGCGGATGGCGTTCTGCACGGAATTGTAGGTCACGTAGATGATCTGGCGGTCCCACGGCGACATGTTGGGCGGGCTGCCGTGCACCAGCGTGCCGTGGAAGAAGATCGCCGACCCCGCCGGGCCCTTGGGCGAGACGATGCCGCCCTGCTTCACCAGCTTGGCGATGGTGTCGTTGTCGATCACCCACAGCGGATACGACGTCGTGGTGAGATCGTGCTTGGCCTCGATCGCGCCCCTCTTGTGGCTCTTGGGAATGAACCACAGCGGGCCGTTGAACTCGTTCACGTCGTCGACGAATACCGCGAGGTTCATGGCCCGCGCCTCGGGCATGTCGTCGTCGGCCTTCCAGGTGCCGTAGTCCTGGTGCCACTGCCAGACGTCGCCGTCGAAGGCGGCCTTTCCGTTGATCTTGAACTGGTGGATGTAGGTCTTGTCCCGCAGCAGCTGCTCGGCCGGCTCGACGAAGCGGGGGCTGTGCACCAGCGCCTCGAACACGGGATTGTAGGTGTGCACGGCGAAGGCGGTGCGGACCACGTCGCCTGTCTTCTCGCGCACATTCTCGTCGCGGCGCTGGGCGAAGACGCCGGGAATCTCCGACTTCAGGATCGCCGTTTCCTCCGGGGAGAAATAGTTGGGGAAGAAGAGATAGCCGTCGTCGTCGAACTGCTTCAGTTGCTCCGGGGTGAGCTTCATGGCGGTTCCTCCTTTGCTTCGTTCTGGCAGTGGCGGCGTCAGGCTGCTTTCGAGATCACGACTTTCAGACGTCCGGTCAGGATGTCGGCCATCTGCTCTGCGTGGCCGCGGCAGAGCGCCTCGGCCTCAGCCACCTGACCTGCCTCCAGCGCGCGCAGGATGCCTTCATGCTCGTCCCACACGCTGACACGCAGATCTTCCTCGCTCAACGCCGCCGCCATCACCCGGCGCAGATGCTGCCAGTGCTGCTGGGCGGTTTCGCCGATCAGCGGATTGCCCGAGGCCTCGTAGATGAACAGATGGAAATCGATGTCGGCTTCGATGACCGAGGGAACGTGGCCGGTCGCCACCACGCGCCGTCCCACCTCGATGAGCTGGCGACCGCGCTGGACGAGGTGCGCCGTATAGTGCGCCGCCGCCAGCCGCGCCGCCGCGCCATCGAGGGCGGCGCGCACGACATAGAGGTTGCGGGCATGGTCGACGTCGAGCGGCGTCACGCAGACGCCCTTGCGGCCGGCGTCGATCAGGAAGCCCTCGCGCCGCAGCAGCATCATCGCCTGCAGCACTGGCTGTCGCGACACGCCGAACTGCTGGGCCAGTTCCTCCTGGGTGATGCGGGCGCCCGGTCTCAGCTTGCCCGAACAGATGGCGTCGAGGACGGCGTCATGGACGCGTTCGGACAGGTCGGGCTCGGGGGCAAAGGGGCGCATGGGATCTGTATACAGAACACAGTCGCCCTCGAGTCAACCGACTAGCGGGCTTTCAGGCCCTTTTCCAAGAGAACCGGCAGGGCACGGTCCGGGTAATCGGTGATCAGCCCGTCGACGTTAAGATCGATCAGGCGGCGCATCTCGGTCGGGTCGTTGACCGTCCACGGGATCACGTTGAGATCGAGCCGATGGGCGGCCGTCACGTTGGCCGCCGTGACGTTGCGCCAGAAGGGCGACCACACGGCACATCCGGCCGCCTTGGCGAGCTGCTGGATCGATCCGCCATGGCTGACATCGAGGCCGGCCAGCCAGGGAGACGGCTTGGGGGTAACGGTGTTGGTGTTCGGCGTCTCGATGGTGAGGCAGACCGTTGCGATCTCCGGCGCGAGCCGACGCACCTCGACCAGGGTGCGCCAGTCGAATGACTGAACCGTCGTCCGCCGTTCCATCCCGGCCGCCCGGATCGAGTCGACGACGAGCTTGGCGAAGCGTACCGGGTCGGCCGTTTCATCGGGCTTGGTCGGATCGATCTTGGTTTCGATGTTGAAGCGCACGTCCGGGCCGGCCATCGCATAGAGTTCAGCCAGGGTTGGATAGCGCTCGCCGTCGGCGGGCTTCTGCTGGGGGAATTGTGATGCGTACTTGCTCGCCGGATTGAGCCGGCCGATGTCGTAGCGCTTGAGATCGGCCAGGCCGAGCGATTGGATGGTGGCGCCGGGGGCGGTGATCCATTGGCCGTCGGGCCCGCGCGTGAGATCGGGATTGAGCCGCGGTTCGTGGCTCAGCACCACCACGCCGTCCTTGGTGATGGCGAGATCGGTCTCGAGCGTGGTGACGCCGAGCGCGAGCGCCGTGCGGAAGGCCGCCAGCGTATTCTCGGGCGCCAGGCCACGCGCGCCACGATGGCCCTGCAGATCGAAGGCCGCGGCGGCCACCGTGCTAGCCGCCCAGATTGCGCAGGCGAGCGATGCGATCTTCGATGTCGGGATGGGTGGCCAGAAGTGCCGACGACTTGGCAGTGAAGGTCTGCACGGGATTGACGATGAAGAGATGCTGCGTGGCACGACTCACTCCGGGAAAGGGCGCGGCCTTCTCGGCGAGCTTGCCGAGCGCCTGTATCAGACCGTTGGGATTGCGGGTGAACTGCACCGACGTGGCATCGGCAAGATACTCGCGCTGGCGCGACACCGCCATCTGCACCGCCTTGGCCGCGAGCGGCGCGAAGATGGCAACGACGATCAGCAGGATGATCAGCAAACCGCCGCCGGACCCCTTCTTGTCGCTGCTGCTGCGGCCCGATCCACCCCAGGCCATGGTTCGGAGCAGCATGTCGCAGACCAGCGCGATCAGGCCGACCGTGACTCCGACAATGACCATGTAGCGCGTATCGAGGTTGGCGAGATGGGCCATCTCGTGCGCCACCACACCCTGCAGTTCGTCGCGGCTGAGCGTGTCGAGCAGGCCACGTGTCACCACGATCGTGCCGTGGCCCACCTTGTTGCCGGTGGCGAAGGCATTCAGCGCATCGGTTTCCAGCACCATGACCTTGGGCATGGGCACGCCGGCGGCGATCGAGATCTCTTCGACCACGTTGTAGAGCTGCGGCGCCTCGGCCTTGTCGATCTCCTTGGCGCTCGCCATGGCCAGCACGAGCTTGTCGCCGAAGGCGAGCGAGACGGCACTCCAGCCAAGGCTGACGACGGCCATCAACGCCGCGGCCACCAGCCCGACCTGACTCAGGAGCGGCACGGTATCCGAGGCCTCGCCTTCCAGCAGCCAGCCGACCACGTAGCCGGTTGCTGCGGCGAGCAGCGTCAGGGCGACCAGCAACAGGAACGTGTTGCGTCGGTTGACGCGCTGCGCCGCGACGAAGTCAGTGGTGGCGGCCATGCGCCCCTACTCGGACACGGTTAGCGGAGCGCGACCTTGGGCACCTCGCGCTCGGCCTCGGGCATGTTGAAGAGTTCGATCGGCCCGAAGCCCAGCGACGCCGCGGCGAGCACCGCCGGGAAGGTCTGGCGGCGCGTGTTATAGCTGTTCACCGAGTCGTTGTAGAACTGGCGCGCGAAGGAGATCTTGTTCTCGGTCGCCGTCAGTTCCTCCTGCAGTTGCCTGACGTTGTCGTTGGCTTTCAGCTGCGGATAATTCTCCATCAGCGCGAACAGGCCGCGCGTGGCCTGGCTGAGCGCCGCTTCGGCCGGGCCCGCCTGCGCCGGGCCGCTGGCGGCCGCGGCGGTGTTGCGCGCCTGGACGATCTTGGTGAGCGTCTCCTGCTCGTAGCCCATGGCGTCCTTCACCACCTGCACCAGGTTGGGAATGAGATCGTGGCGGCGCTTCAGCTGCACGTCGATCTGGCTCCAAGCCGTCTGCGCCTGGTTGCGGCCGCCGACCAGGCCGTTGTAGAGCGCGATCAGCCACAGGCCGATGGCCACGAGAATGCCGATGACAATCCAGAAACTCATGGAACGGGCTCCCTGTTGGCGTGCGTCGTGAGTTTAGTCATGCCAGTCTAGTCATCATGGGGGCAAATCGGGAGGAATAACCATGGAAACGTCCGCACTGCTGAAAGCCTTCTGCTCCGCCGTCGAACGCCGCGACGGCAAGGGCTTTGCCAGCCTGTTCACCGAGAACGGCGTCTATCACGACGTCTTCTACGGCGACTTCACAGGCCCTGCGAAGATCGCCGAGATGGTTGACGACTGGTTCTACCGGGCCGCCCGCGACTTCCGCTGGGAGATGCACCGGCCGGTGAGCGACGGCCGCATGCTCTACGCCTATT
>JAUXST010000432.1 GCA_030679805.1 Reyranella sp.
CGATGTTGAGGGGTCCGCGCACCTTCAGGTACTTGCCCTTGTGGTCCAGCACATGAAGCTTGTCGGGATCGAAGAAGAGCCCCGACTCGACGTCGCGCAGAAAGGCGTCGTCGGCCCATGAATCCCAGAGGCCGGTCACGACATCGTAGAACTCGCGGGCGCGGGCATAGCGCTCGCCATGCTCCATCTGCTCGTCCATGCCGAAGTTGAGGGCGGCGTCGGGGTTCGACGTGGTCACGAGATTCCAGCCGGCGCGGCCGTCGGAGATATGGTCGAGCGAGGCGAAGCGCCGCGCGATCGTGTAGGGTGGCTCGAAGGTGGTCGACGCGGTGGCGATCAGGCCGAGATGTTTGGTGTGCTGGGCGAGCGCGGGCAGCAGCGTCAGCGGATCGAACGACGTCACCGTCGCCGAGCGCTTCAGCGCCTCCATCGGCATGTTCAGCACGGCCAGATGATCGGCCATGAAGAAGGCATCGAACCGGCCGCGCTCCAGTGTTTGGGCATACTGGATCAATGCCTTGAGGTTGAAGTTGGCGTCAGGCGTGCCGCCGGGATAGCGCCAGGCCGCGGTGTGGATGCTGACCGGGCGCATGAAGGCGCCGAGGCGGAGTTGCTTGGCTTTGGCCATGTAGACCCTCGTGAAACTGTCATCCCGCTGGGGGCGTGTCACAGAAGAGATAGGCAGGCCGACCACCAGCCGGCAAGGCGGGTCGGACGAGAAGAGCTAATTCGATGAATAGATTCCAGGCAACGAACCGGCCGGGAAAACCCTTCCCACAGGCCTCACCTTCCCTCGCGTGACATCGTCGCCGAACAGGCGACGCCGGACCGCGATTCCCGTCCGGATGCCCAGATCCGGCTGCCATCGAACTGCCCGGCGAGGGCATAGACGAAGGGCGGGGTGGAGATGTCACCCCGTCCGGCGCGTGTGAAAATCGCCTCGGTGCCGTCGACCTTCACACCGATCGAATGGGTCATGCCCTTGTATCGCAAGGCCATGGGGGTCGTCGCGCCGATGTTCTGCCAAGTGCCCTTGCCACCCGCGACCTTGAGACGGATATCGAGGGCAAACGCGGGCAGGACTTCGTTGCCGGCATGAGCGCCCGACGCACATTCGTATTTTCCCACCCACATGCCGTCGAGTTCCGCCGGCACGGAAACGGGCGACGGCACGGCGACGGCCTGGACCTTCCCCTCATTCGCCTTCTTCTTTTCGTCTTCGAGCTTCTTCTGCTCCTCGTCGTAGCGTCCGACGGCGACCGCCGCCTCGCGCAGCAAAGCCTGCCGCTGGTCCGCGTTCAGAAAACCCGTTGCCGCCTTGCCCTGCTTCTTCTGCCAACTGGCGATCATCTCGCGCGAACGCGGACCGAACATGCCGTCGGTGCTGCCGGTGTTGAAGCCAAGCGAGATCAGGGCGACCTGCAGCCGCTGGCGGTCGGGCACCGCCAGGCGCATCGCCGCCTCGGCCGCTTCGGCGGCCTTTCTCTCGTCTTCCTCGGCCTTGCGCCGCGCCACATCCGCGTTCGCCTGCTCTTCGGCCTGCCGACGCGCGGCCTCGTCGGCGGCCGAACGGCCGGTCGAGGCGTCCGGCACGAGCGATCCACGCCAACCAAGGTATCCGCCGCCTGCGACAATCACGGCTGCCACGGCCACCAGCACGAGCCAGCGCATCGAGGCACGCCGCCCGGCGGGCGCCGGAAGATCCTGCGCCGGCGCCAGCGTCGGCACGAAGCGCCGCTCGACAAAGGCCGAGCGCCACCGTGCGATCGATTGGGGCCGTTCGCTGGCATCGACCTGCAAGCCCGCGTCGATGCCGGCCAGCATCTCCGACGGCAGGCCGGCCGGGCGAAGTCTGGCCAATGGTTCGAAGGCGTCGTGCTGCAGGCGTTCGAAGGCATTGGGCGGCGCGCGGCCCGCGATCGCGTGATAGAGCGTTGCCGACAGGCCATAGATGTCGGTCCAGGGGCCCTCCCTGGCCGACGTGAACTGCTCCGCCGCGGCGTAGCCCGGCGTGAAGACGGCGGTCATCACCGCGGTCCGCCCGGCGATCGCCGCCCGCGCGGCGCCGAAGTCGATCAAGGTCGGATTGCCGTCGCCGTCGAGCAGGATGTTGCCCGGCTTGATGTCGCGATGCAGGAAACCCGCATTGTGCACCTGCTCCAGCCCGTCGAGCAGCGGCCACAGGACCTTGGCCAACGCCGCCGCGTCCAGAGCCCCGGTGCGCGACAGCCTGTTCTCCAGCGTCTCGCCGTGCAGCAATTCCATCACCATGTAGGTGGTGCCATTGGCATGAAGGAAGTCGAACACCCGCACGATGGCCGGCGCACGGTGCAGGGTGGCGAGCGTGCGGCCCTCGGCAATGAAGCGATCGCGGCCCCAGTCGAAATCCTCTACCGCTTTGGTCGAGCGGGGCCTGACCGTGCTGCCGTCCCGTCGCATTGCCAGGGCGGCCGGAAGGTATTCCTTGATGGCAACGTCGCGTCCGAGTTCGTCGTCGCGCGCCCCATAGGTGATCCCGAACGCGCCCTGCCCCAGAATCGAGACGATCGTATAGCGTCCAATGGTTTGCCCGATGGGAAGCGCGTCGAGATCGACATCCGCTCTTGCGGCGTCGGGTGAAACGGCGACCTCGTCCATGTCGTACACGAGCCTCGGAGAATCCGCTTCGCCTACTGTCTCACCCGCCGGGATCGCCCGCAATGCCGGCGGGCAACGGCAACCGCGGGGAGGGACCCGTCACACGATCGCCGGGTGCTTCTTGTCCGTGCCCGCGGCCCGCTCCCACCCGCGTGCCACCTGGAACAGCGTCGCCTCGTCGAAATTGCGGCCGACGAACTGGACCGAGAGTGGCAGGCCGGCCATCGAGACGCCCGCCATCATGGCCAACGCCGGATGGCCGGTGACGTTGAACGGCGTCCGCGCCTGGCGCGGGTAGGTCCGTTCGATGTCGGCCGGGATGTCGATGCGGCAGGCCGGGTCCATGGAACTGGCGCACAGCAGCACGTCGACATCGCGCAGGGCCTCCTCGACGGCGGCGATCATCTCCAGGCGGCGGCGCTGGGCCTGGACATAGTCGCCGGCCGCGAAGAACGCACCCGCCATCAGGCGGCGGCGGGCGAGCTGGCCGTAGTCGCCGGGACGGTCGCGCAGCCACGGACCGTGGATCGCCCAGGCCTCGCTTTGCAGGATCACTCGATTGACGGCCGCGAACTCACCCAGTGTCGGCAGGTGGACATCGCGGACTTCGGCACCTTCGAGCTGGAGCGTGCGCGCCACATGTTCGAGGGCCGCCGTCACCTCAGGGTCGGCCGGCAGGTCGACCTCGTGGAAATGCTGGACGAAGCCCACGCGCAGGCCGCGCATGTCGCGCTCCAGCCCCTCGGCATACCGGCCGCGGGGCACCGCGGCGCTGCCGGGATCGGCGGGGTCGTGACCGGCGAGCACTTCCAGCATCAGGGCGTTGTCGGCCACGGTGCGCGTCATCGGCCCGACGTGATCGAGAGTGAAGGACAGCGGAAAGACGCCGCGGCGCGAGACCAGACCGTAGGTCGGCTTCAGACCGACGATGCCGCAGCAGCTCGCAGGATTGCGCACGCTGCCGCCGGTGTCCGAGCCGAGCGCCATGGAAAACAACCCGGCCGCCACGCCGGACCCCGAGCCCGACGACGATCCGCCGGGGTGATGGTCGGTGTTCCAGGGATTGCGCGCCGGCGGCCAGGGCAGATCGTGGCTCGGCCCGCCGATGGCGAACTCATGCGTCGAGAGCTTGCCCAGCACGATGGCACCGGCGCCGCGCAGCCTGGACACGCAGACCGCGTCCGACGTGGCGACATTGTCCTGCAGAATCTTCGAATGACAGGTGGTGGGCAGGCCCGCGACGTCGATGATGTCCTTTATGCCGACCGGCACGCCGTGCAGCGGCCCGCGCAGGCGACCCGCCGCGACTTCGGCCTCGGCCGCCCGGGCGGCGGCCATCGCCGCCTCGCCGTCGAGGCGGATGAAGGCGTTGAGTTTCGGATCGAGCCGCTCGATGCGGGCGAGCAGCGCCGCCGTCAGCTCGACCGGTGAAAGCTCCTTGGCCGCGATCGCCTTGGCTGCCGCGGCGGCCGTCATCCAATGCAGATCGGTCATGTCCCGCTCCTCACAGGCCATCTCCCGCGCGCATTGGCGGCCACGGTTCGGCGCGTGGATCTGCGGGGGCCTTGAACTTCTGGGCCGTTCCGGCGGCCTGGCTCACGGCGGCGGCCACGTCGTCGGGAAACTCGGCCAGCGCCTTGTCGAGGCCGGCACGGCGCGCCAGCATTTCCACCATCTGAGTGTCGATCACCGGCTTGTCCATCACCCTGTCCCTCGCTCCACTGTACGATTGCTGCTGGAACGTCAGCACGACTTGCGGCAGGGAGTCCATGCGCAACCTTGGCGCCCTTCCGCGCGTTGAATTGCGACGGTGCTGGCCGGCGTGTGGGGACCAGCGG
>JAUXST010000452.1 GCA_030679805.1 Reyranella sp.
CCGATGTCGGAATGTGCCGACACGAAGCGTCCTTTCCTCGATCAGGCACCCGGAAGCACCGGCTTGTTCCGCGCCGTGGCCCGATCCGGCCAAATCAGTTGCGAACCGGGTGATCTTGGCCCAGCAATGCCGACAGAAGAAGATCGAAGAAATGCCCGAGGAAACATCATGACCGCACCGTTCGACTTCGCGCCGCTGCTGGCGCCCGGCACGCCCGCACCCGCCGTCCCGTGGAAGGGCTTTCCCAAGTACAATTTCATCGGCGGCCACAACGACGCCAAGCATGTGCCGGTCGACGCCCTGATCGCGGCGGCGACGGCGGTACTGCAGCGCGAGGGCGCGACGCTCGCCACCTACGGCCTGAACAGCGGCCCGCAGGGATACCGGCCGCTGCGCGAGTTCCTGGCGAAGAAGCTCAAGGACCATGCCGGTCTCGGCTGCTCACCCGACGAGATCCTGATCACCTCGGGCTCGATGCAGGGCCTCGACCTGGTGAACAGCCTGCTGCTCTCCCGGGGCGACACCGTGCTGGTCGAGCAGGAGAGCTATGGCGGCGCGCTCACCAAGCTCACCAAGCTCGGCGTCAACACCATCGGCATCCCGCTCGACGAGGAAGGGCTGCGCCTCGACGTCGTGCGGCAGACACTCGAGGAGCTGAAGAAGAAGGGCATCAAGCCCAAGTACATCTACACCATCCCGACGGTGCAGAATCCGACCGGCGCCATCATGGGCGAGGCGCGCCGCGCCGAGCTCATCGAGCTCGCGGCCGAGTACGGCGTCATGATCTTCGAGGACGAGTGCTACTCCGACCTGATCTGGAACGGCGAGCGCCCGCGCTCGATCTATTCCATGGCCAACGGCGAGGGCGTGATCTTCATCGGCTCCTTCTCCAAGTCGATCGCGCCGGCACTGCGCGTCGGCTACCTCGTCGCCAAGTGGGACATCCTGGGCCGCATCCTCGGCCTGAAGCAGGACGCGGGCTCGGGCGCGCTCGAGCAGATGATCCTGGCCGAGTTCTGCACCAAGCATTTCGCCAGCCACGTGCCCAAGCTCAACAAGACGCTGCACGCCAAGCTGCAGGTGCTGCGCGAGGCGCTGGCCGAGCAGTTCGGCACGGCGGCCGAATTCGGCGATCCCAAGGGCGGCATCTATCTCTGGATCAAGCTGCCGGAGGCGGTCGACACGCAGAAGCTGGCACAGGCCGCACTCGCCGCCGGCGTGTCGCTCAATCCCGGGCCGGAATGGTCGACCAACAAGGCCTATGCCAAGAACCGGCTGCGGCTCTGCTTCGCCAATCCCGATCCCGAGACGATCAGGCAGGGCGTCGCGGTGCTGGCCGAGGTTTGCCGCCGCGAGTTCGGCGTCCCCCTGCGCAGCGCCAACGTCGACAAGGGGTGAGCGGCGCCACGAGCGGCACACGAAACGTGCCGCAAAAAGCCGCCAGCTGTGCCTGAGCGTGTGCCGCTGCGATCGAATCGCGCCGGCTTCTCAAGGACTTGGCCGGCTCTGCGGCACAGGCCCGACGTCTTCGCGGCACAGGCCCGAATCGCAGGGCTGTCCCAGCCGCAAGCAGCTCGGTCAGGTCCCGACCATCACCATCCAGTTCACGCCGAACTTGTCGCGGACCATGCCGAACTTGGGCGAAAAGAACGTCTTGGTGAGCGGCATGGTCACCTCGCCGCCCTTGCCCAGCCCCGCGAACGTCTTGTCGGCCTCGGCCTCGTCCTTGACGCTCACCGCCAGCGAAAAGCCGTCGAACTTGGGTTTGCCCGTGCAATGGCCGTCCGAGGCCAGGATCATGGTGTCGCCGATCTTGAAGGCGGCATGCATCACCTTGTCGTCCGCACCCGGCGGCTCCATGCCGCCGTTGCCGCGCTCGGGATTCTCCTTGAAGCGCATCAGCATCTCGACCTTGGCGCCGGCCGCGCCCTTGTAGAAATCGAGCGCCTCCTCGCAGCGGCCGTCGAAGAACAGGTAGGGTTGGATCTGCATCGCTCTCTCCTTGGTTCGTCGTCGATTGCGCGATCTAGCTCTTCGGGTTCAGCACCATCCAGTGCACGCCGAACTTGTCGTCGACCATGCCGAAGCGCGTGGCGAAGAAGGTCTCGGCCATCGGCATGGTCACCTGTCCACCCTTGCCGAGCGCGGCGAAGAGCTTGTCCGCCTCGCCATCGCTGGACGTGTTGATCGTGAGCGTGACACCCGAAAAGTTCGCCTTGCCGCCGCATTGGCCGTCCGACACGAACACGTCGGACTCGCCGATCTTAATGCAGGCATGCATGACCTTCTCGCCCATGCTGGGCGAAATCTGCGCCTGCACGTCGGGCGGTGCGTCCTTGAAGTGCATGACGACCTTCACTTCAGCGCCCACGGCGCCCTTGTAGAAGTCGATCGCCTCCTGGGCCCGGCCTTCGAAAGACAAGTATGGCTGGATGTTCACTTTCGTCCCCTTCTGCTGCTCAAGTTTTTTCGATGAAACCCGCGAGCCGCTCGAGGCCGCCGGTCCAGCCGCCGCGATGGTCGTCGCGAGACATCTCGGTTTCGAAGGCGGTGTGCCACAGCGTGATCCGCGTCCGGCCGCCGCCAAGGTCGGCGAGGTTGACCGACACCAGCGTCTCCGGATCGACAGTGCCGGCGGCATTCTCGGTGATGTAGGTGAAGACCAGGCGTTCGGGGGCGGCGACCTCGCGATAGACACCGTACTTCAGGATCACGTCGCCGCCGGGCGAGCGCATGCGTCGGCGCCACATGCCGCCCGGGCGCACATCCATCTCGCAGGACAGCGGCGTGAAATCCCGCGGCATCCACCACAGCGAGGCCTGGTTGACGTCGGTCCAGGCCGCGAACACCCGCTCGCGCGGCGCCTTGAGCTCGCGCGTGAGGACCAGTTCCGATCCGGCGGGCTTCATCATGACGTTCATGGATTCCTCGCGAATTCGGCATCGACGACGATCTCGATAGGGTCCACGAACATCGCCGGCATGCCGAAATCCTGCGGCTTGATCCAGGTGCGGGCGTTGACGCCGATGCGTGGACCGCCGCCAAATCCCTTGCCGGCACCGACCAGGGTCACGTCGAAGGTCACGGGCGCGGTCTTGCCCATCAAGGTCAACTGGCCGTCGACCCTGCCGCTGGTGGTGTCGGTCTGGCGGAAGGCGGTCGAAACGAAGGTCGCCTCGGGAAAACGAGGGGCGTTCAGGAATTGATCGCCCGCCAGCTGGCTGGCGAAGTCCTTCACGTTGGAGGTGATCGACTCGATCTTCACCGACACCGACAAAGTCGAGCGTGCGATGTTGGCGGGATCCCAGACGAGCGTGCCGCTCACGCGATCGAAGCGGAAGACGCTGTAGGAATAGCCGATGTGCGACACGCGGGCGAGAACCGCCGCGTGATCGCCGTCGACGGTGTAGGTGCCGGCCGTCGCGTGCGCAATGTTGCGCTCGCCGCAGAAGACGCCGGGCGGCATGCCGGGCGGACAGGTGCCCTGGGCCAGGCCGGCGACGGCGGGAATCTGGGACAAGGCGACGCCCAGCAACAGCGCGCGCGCGATCGAGAGGGCTGCGACCTTCATGACGTACTCCTGAATCGGACTTATTTCTCGGCGACGACCTTCAGGTTGGCGAGACCGGCCGCGAAGTCGTTGCCGATCATGTCGTCCATGTTGATGAACAGCCCCATCACGACACCCATCACTTTCGCGACGTAGGGACAGGGGCCGTACATCGCCCAGGTTACAACCGTGCTGTCGCCCCCGGGACCCTTGGCCGGTTCCATGGTGAACTCGGCGGTGTTGTGGCCTTCGAACGGCTTGATGAAATCGAGCTTGATCAGGATCTTTCCGGGCGGCATCGCCTCGGTGATTTCCATCCGCCCCTTGCCGACATTCTTGTTGCCGTCCCATTCATAGACGGCGCCCTTGCCGCTGGGCGGGCCGGTGAAGGTCCGCTTCATGTCAGGGTCCTTCTTCTCGTAGGGCGACCAGGCGCGCCAGCCCGGCAGATCGTTGATCAAGGCGTAGATCTTTTCCGGTGGCGCCTTGATGGTGGCGCTGCGCTGGACCCGGAAATTATCGGGCCGGGTCGCGGCATAGATCAGGATGCCGGCGATCACGACGGCGAGGCCAGCAACGACATAGGCAAGTGCTTTCAGCATCGTCCGGCTTCTCCGATAACACTTAACTCTTGAGTTAAGTGTTAGAAACTTCACGCCGCCCTGTCAACCGCCGGTAAAACGACCTAAGAAATCCTCATGGTAGACATACGCACCGGCCGTCCGGCCACCCTCGCGCCGAACGGCATGGTGACTTCACCTCATTCGCTGGCCTCGCAGGCCGGCGTCGACGTGCTGCGCGCGGGCGGCTCGGCCGTCGACGCCGCCGTCGCCACCAGTGCGGCGCTCTCGGTGCTCTATCCGCACATGACCGGCGTGGGCGGCGACGCCTTCTGGCTGGTCTACGACGCCAAGACCCAGGCCGTGCGCTATATCGACGGCGGCGGCCGTGCCACGGCGGGCGGCACGATCGAGGCGTTCGCCAAGCGCGGTCTCGCGGAGGTGCCCTATAAGGGCGTATTGCCGGGAACACTCACCGTGCCCGGCGCGGTCGCGAGTTGGGGCGAGGCCCATGCCGCCTACGGCCGCCTGCCACTCAAACGCTGTCTCGAAAGCGCCATCGGCTATGCGCGCCACGGCTTTCCGGTGACGGCGCGGCTGGCCTACTGGCGCGAACTGGCGCGCGAGGAACTGGCCAAGAGTCCGGAGGCTGCGGCGATCTTCCTGAAGGAGGGCGCCATCCTCACCAATCCCGACCTCGCCCGCACGCTGGAAGCGATTGCCAGTGACGGCTGGTACGGCTTCTACGAGGGCGAGGTGGCGCGCGAACTGGTGCGCTGGTCGGCGGCCAACGACGGCTTCTTCACGCCGGACGACCTCAAGGCGCAGGTCGCGCGCTGGGGCGAGCCGCTCAAGGGCAGCTATCGCGGCGTCACGATCTACGAAACGCCAGCGCCGACGCAGGGTTTTGCCGTGCTGGAGATGCTGAACCTGCTCGAGCCGCTGGAGATGCACAAGAAGCCGTTCCTCGGGCCCGACTACGTGCATTTCATGGTCCAGGCCAAGCAGCTCGCCTATCACGACCGCGACCGCCATCTCGCCGACCCGCGCTTCGCCGATGTGCCGATGGAGCGCCTGATCTCGAAAAAATACGCCGATGAGCGGCGCGCGTTGATGGACCCGGCCCGCGCCGTCCCCTGGGACCGCATCCCCTCCTACGGCAGCCTGGCCGGCGACACCGTTTACATCGCCGCGGTCGATGCCGAGGGCAACGCCGTGTCGCTGATCCACTCGCTCTATGGCGGCTTTGGCGCCGCCGTCGTGGCGGGGAGCACCGGCGTCGTGCTGCAGAACCGCTCGGCCTATTTCTCGCTCGACCCCAGGAGCCCCAACCGGGTCGAGCCCGGCAAGACGCCGCTGCACACGCTGATCGCCTCGATGGCGTTCCGCGACGACAGGTTTTGGGCCGCCGTGGGCTGCATGGGCGCCGACGGCCAGCCGCAGATCCATCTGCAGACCTATCTCGCCATGATCGACCACGGCTGCGACATCCAGGAGGCACTGGAAACGCCGCGCTTCCTGTCCGGCCGCTTCGCCATCGGCGAGGCACGCGACACGCTGCATATCGAAGGCCGCTTTCCGCCCGCGACCATCGCCGAGCTGGAGCGGCGCGGTCACCTGCTCAATCGCTGGGGTCCCTGGAACGAAATCGCGGGCCACGCCCACGGCATCACGATCGATCCGGCGAGCGGCCTGCGCGTCGGCGGCTCGGACCCGCGCAGCGACGGCGCCGCGATCGGGTATTAGAGGAAGTTCCGTTCATATCTTCATGTTCCTCTCCCCAGCTAGGGCTAGGGCATTCACACATGTTTTTGGTGCGGGTTGCGAGGCGAATCGCATTGTGATTCGTCGACGTCGGTGTGAGTTTTGAGGGGCATTGATGTTGTCGAGCGAAGGCGTTGGTCAATTTGGCGATCCACGGTTGGCGCGTCGCGGGTCGACGGTGTTCAATCGGATCGTAGCGACGGGCTCTCTGGTGCAGCGTCGGGTCGGCAAGACCCGGGCTGGCGAACTGGGCATGGCGCGCTTTCTGGAGTCGCCGGCAGTGAGCAAGGAAGAGATAGTAGAAACGGTGGGAGAGCGGACCGCACGAAGCTGCATGGGCCGGCGTGTCGTGGTGGCGCAAGACACCACGGAGGTGAACTTTGCCGGCCGCGAAGCCGGCCGCTGGGACCTCGGCCCTGGAGGGGACGGCAAGTCGGCGGGCTTCCTGATCCATGCGGCGGTGGCGGTGGATATCGAGAGCGCGGCGGTCGTGGGCTTGGCCGATGCCACGATCTGGAAGCGGTCCGGCAAGATCGAGGTGTCGCGCCAGCAGCGCGATCTGGCGGAGAAGGAATCGCAGCGCTGGCTGACGACGACACGGATCGTGGCCGATCTGCTGAAGGATGCCGAGCAGGTCGTCGTCGTGGGTGACCGGGAGAATGACATCTACAGCGTCATGGCCCGTCGCCCCGCGGGCACGGAACTGATCGTGCGGGCGGCCCGGGACCGCGTGCTGGAGGGCGGTGGCAAGCTGTTCGAAGAGGCGGCCGAATGGCGTGTGCTGAAGACGACGGGGGTTGAGCTGGAGGCTCGGCGACCCGGGGAGAAAAGACGGACGGCACGGTTGCAAGTGCGTGCCGGAGGGGTCCGACTGACGCGCCCCCAGACGGCGGATGACGGCGATCCGGCCCTGTTGGCGCTGACGCTGGTGGAAGCCCGCGAGGTCGCGGCCCCCAAAGGCGTCACGCCGGTCCATTGGCGACTGTTGAGCAGCCTGCCGGCCGGCACGGCGGCACAGGCCGAGGAGATCATTCAGCTTTACCGCCTGCGCTGGCGGATCGAGCAGGTGTTCCGGGCGCTCAAGAGCGAAGGGCTGAAGTTGCCCGAGGTGCAGATGCAGAATGGCGCCAAGCTCCTGAAGCTGGCGGCGCTGGGGCTGGCAGCAGCCGTGCGCATCCTGCAACTGGTCGATGCCCGTGACGGCAGCAAGCGGCCGGCTCTGGATGTTGCCGACGAAGCGTTGATCGAGGCGGCGCTGGTGATCGGCCCGACCCTCGAAGGCAAGACGATGCGCCAGCGCAACCCCCACGCGCCGCGCTCGTTGGGCTGGCTGGCCTGGATCGTGGCGCGGATGGGCGGCTGGAACTGCTACTACAAGCCACCAGGTCCAAAGACGATGGGCATTGGATGGCACGACTTCACCCAGCATGCTGCGGGCTTCCTGCTTGCTCGCCGGCAGCTTGAACATGTGTGAATCCCCTAGCCC
>JAUXST010000485.1 GCA_030679805.1 Reyranella sp.
TTGGTGTCGCACCAGATGTCGGCGCCGTCCTGCAGCACCGGCGTGCGGCGATAACCTCCTGTCAGCGGCGTCAGCTTGGGCTTGGGCGCGATCGGCGGAATTTCCACGCCGCGCCATGCCAGACCCTTGAAGCCCAGCATCATCCGCGCCTTCTCGGCGAAGTTCGAGAAGTCGTAGTGGTGGAGGATCAGACCGCTCACGCTGTCGATGTCACGCGGCCTTCAGGACGCCTTCGTCATCCTCGATCGGCAGCGCGTTCCAATTGCGCGACACTACCCAGTCGGGCCTCGGGTCGGGGCCGAGCTGCGGCTTGTTGGCGACGGTGTTGCACGAGACGTAGATGTGCCAGCGGTCGTCGGCCGAGAGATTGTGGCCCGAGGCATGCAGCACGTTGCAGTGGAACAGCACGCAGGTGCCGGCACGGCCGGTGACGGCCACCGGCTCGGGCGAACTCTTCAGAATCTCGATCATACGCTGCTTGGGCATTGCCCAGAACTTGTAGGAGGTCGATTCGTCGTAGACCGGTTCTATGCGGCCGAGCTTATGGCTGCCGGGGATCATGTAGAGCGCGCCGCCCATCTCGTTGGTGTCGGTCATCATGACGTTGAAGGTCGCCATGTCGGGCCGCGCGCAGCCGTCGCGCATCCACGAACCGTAATCCTGGTGCCATTGCCACACCGTACCCTCGATGGCGGGCTTGGTGTTGATCTTGGTGTGATAGACATAGACCGCGTCGTCCTTCAGCACCTAGCGGACCGGCCGCAGCAGGCGCGGCGTGCGGACCAGGGCGCGGAAGGGCTTGGACCGGGTGGGGCCGTCGTTCTCGTGGACGCGGAAGATGGTGCGAACGCCGCCGGTGTGCTCGCGCACCACCTCGTCGCCTTCGATCTGGCTCAGCCGCGCCACCTCGCGACGGAGCACCGCCACTTCGGGGCGCGAGAACAGGTCGGGAAAAACCAGAAAGCCGTCGCGATCGAACTGCTCCAGTTGCTGGGCGCTCAGTTCCATGGCGCTTCCTCCGTTCGTTTCTCCGACGCTAACTTAAGGGTCCATCACGTAGTAGACCTTTTTCTCACGTCGCATGCCGAGACGGTCGTAGAAGCGCTGCGAGCCGCTGTTGTTCTCGCCGGTCGTCCAGATTACGCGGCGTGTCGCCGCGCTGCCGGGCAAGCGTCCGAACGGCCTCGATCAGCCGCTCGCCGGTGCCGGACGAGCGCGCGTCGCCGGTGACATAGAGCTCCTTCAGGAACAGGCCGTGCGTGAGGTTGGGACCGGGGAAGTAGGGGTTGAGGATGGCGAAGGCGACCAGCAGGCCGTCCCATTCCGCGACCAGGCACATCGTGCCGCCAGGCGGAGTGTCGACTAGGAAGGCAGCGCCGCGGGCGCCGGCGCCGTCTGCGACCGGGTTTCCATAGTGGCGTTCGTGGTCTTCCAGCAGGAAGGCGAGCTGGGCTTCATCGCCGCGGGTTGCGTGTCTGATTTGCATGGCGGTCTGTCTAACACCGCTGGCCCGACGCCGGAAAGATGGTCAAAATCCGCGCAAAGCACTTCGTGTGGGATACCGGGGGAATGGAATCGTCATGAACGGCGTGGTGAACATCGACGACTTGCGCAAGCTGGCGAAGAAGCGGCTGCCCAAGATTGCCTACGACTTCATCGAGGGCGGCACCGACGACGAGGTGGGCCTCGTCACCAACGAGCAGGCCTTCCGCCAAGCGCGCATCGTGCCGCGCTACCTGGTCGACGTCTCGGTACGGGACCAGTCGACGACGATCTTCGGCCGCACCTATTCCAGCCCCATCGGCATCGCGCCAACTGGATTGGCGGGCCTGTTCCGCCACGGCGCCGATCTGATGCTGGCCGAGGCGGCGCGCGACGCCAACGTGCCCTTCATCATGTCGGGTTCCAGCACCGGCTCGATCGAGGATCTCGGCAAGCTCGCGCCCGACCATGGCTGGTACCAGCTCTATTCCGCCAAGGACCAAGCCGTCTCTGAGGACATGATTAAGCGCGCGGGCGACGCCGGTCTCCGCACGCTAGTCTTCACGGTCGACGTGCCCGAAGGCTCGAACCGCGAGCGCAATGCGAGGAACGGCTGGGGCCGGCCGCTCAAACTCACCTGGAAGACAAAGTTCGAGGCGCTGCGGCATCCCGCCTGGATGATGCAATGGCTGCGCCACGGCACGCCGTTCTTCGACAACTGGGCGAAGTACGCGGGCCCCGATCCCACGGCCGACAAGGTGGCCGATCTCGTGGCCTACCAGAATCGTGCGCCGATGAGCTGGAAGCACGTCGAGCGCTTCCGCGAACTGTGGAAGGGCAACTTCGTGCTGAAGGGCATCATGCATCCCGACGACGCGATCCGCGCCCATTCGATGGGCGTCGACGGCATCATGGTGTCGAACCACGGCGCGCGTCAGCTCGACATCG
>JAUXST010000487.1 GCA_030679805.1 Reyranella sp.
GGAATGCGCCGGAGCCCGACGAAGACCATATCGCCAACGCCTGTCGCGCTGCCTTGCAGGCCGCCGCCGCGGGGCGCCGTCTCGCGGAGAAATGGCAGCGGCTCGGCCGGCCAGGCTTCAAAACCCGGCTCGGGCTCCATACCGGGTCGGCGGTGGTCGGCAATGTCGGCGCACGCGAGCGCATCAATTACACCCTGGTCGGCGCCGTTGCGAACCAGGCGTCGCGGCTCGAAGGGATGAACAAGGTCTATGGCACCGAGGTGCTGGCAAGCGGCGAGGTCGCCGGCCCCACGGCCGACCGTTTCGTCTGGCGCCACATCGACCGCATCGTCGCGGTCGGCACCACGGAAATGCATGACATTCACGAGCCGCTGGGTGAGATCGACAGCGCCCCCGACCACGCCGCGCTGCTCGCCCATTGGGCGGCCGGACGCGCCGCCTATGTCGAGGGCCGCTTCGAAGCCGCGATCGTCTGCTTCAATGCCGTGGCGGAGATCCGGCCGGGGGATGGGCCGAGCCGCGTCTTCATCGAGCGCTGCACCCGGTTTCTCCAGAACGGGACGCCCGAGGGCTGGGACGGCACCTGGCGCCTCGACAGCAAGTGATACGGCGACAAGCAAAAGATCCCTCACTCCGTTCGGGATGACATCTCTTTCGTAATTGGCACCCGACGCCAACCCAGAAAAATTGTCATCCCGAACGGAGTGAGGGATCTTTAAGATTGCCTCACCAGGGCGCGCACGTGCGCGACAGCCGACTCGGCCAGCGCCTCGAGGTCGTAGCCACCCTCGAGGGACGAGACGATGCGCCCCTCGGCGTGCTGGCCGGCGATCGCCATGAGTTCCTCTGTCAGCCAGACGAAATCCTCGGTTTCGACGTTCAACTGGGCCAGCGGATCGCGGCGGTGGGCGTCGAAGCCTGCCGACACGATCAGAAGCTCCGGCGCGAAGAGGTCGAGCGCCGGCAGGATGCGATCACCCCAGGCGGTGCGGAACTCGGCACTGCCGCTGCCGGCCGCGAGCGGCACGTTGACCACGTTTCCCGCCACCCCGCGCTCGCGCGCCGAGCCGGTGCCGGGGTAGAGCGGCGACTGGTGGGACGAGGCATAGAACAATCGCGGATCGGGCTCGACGATGGCCTGGGTCCCCTGGCCGTGATGGACGTCGAAGTCGACGATTGCCACGCGCTTCAGGCCGTAGGCGGCCTGGGCATGGAGCGCGCCCACGGCGACGCTATTGAACAGACAGAAGCCGCCGGGAACGCTCGGCAGGGCGTGATGGCCGGGTGGCCGCACCGCGGCGAAGACGGTTTGCGCCGTTTCGCGCATCACGGCATCGACACCGGCAACCACGGCGCCGGCGGCGTGACGTGCCGCCTCGGCGCTGTCGGTGCTCATGATGGTGTCGGCGTCGATCTGGACCAGCTCGCCGGCCGGCGGGCGGACACCCAGGATTGCCTCGACATACTCCTGCGGGTGGACGCGCGTGAGCTGCTCGAGGGTGGCGGCGGGCGCGATGACCGAGACCAGGTGGGCGATGGCCGCGTCGTCGAGCGCGGCCAGAACCGCGCGCAGCCGGTCGGGGCGCTCGGGGTGGTAGTCGCCGGTGTCGTGGGTCAGGAACGACGGATGGCTGATGAGGAACGACGTCATGTATTTCCTCTAGCGCGGCGGACGGCGCCGGGATAGGCCATCCGATCCGTCACTTGAGCCGCCGTGCGGAGCGGCGATAAGATGCCGGCGCCTTGGGGGATTTCGATAAATGTTGCGTACGATTGCCGTCGCCATGCTCTCGCTGATTGCCGGGAGCGCGCTCGCCGTGGACACCACTTTCCTGCTGGTCAACTCGACCAGCTATCCGATCAGCGAGATGTCGATCTCGCAGCACGACATGAGCATGTGGAGCCCCAATCTGCTCCGCGGGCCCATCATCAAGCCCGGCGAGGCGCGCCAGGTGGTGATCCCGGCGTCGCAACTCGTTTGCCAGGTCGATATCAAGCTCGGCTTCTCCGACGGCACCCCGCCGGCGATCTGGCAGTACCTCAATCTGTGCAATCTCAGGAAGCTCCAGGTCTTCTATGACCGCTACAGCGGCGTCACGACGGCCAGGTACAACGAATAGGTTCTGGAGCGTGATGAAACTAAGCTGTGAACTCATAAACAGGCGTTACCCGAACCAACGCAGGGATGTCCGCTTCCGAGCCTAAAGCGGACTTCGGTCACACCCCTTGCCATGTCTCAAAAGTGCCAAATGGAGACATCGGCACGCGGTTACTCACGGCGTTGGAGCCTCTGACGCCGTTGATGGGCCAGTGGCCGCTCCGCCCATTCGATGGCATATGCATGCATACTCTTGGAGGCACGTCCTTGACCCGTCCATACTCCCGACGCGACCTGCTCGTCACCGGAGCGGCCACAACCCTCATCGCCGCTCCGTTGGCCTCGGGCGCAGTCCATGCGCAGGGCCAGACGGCCCCAACCTCTGCCCCGCAGAACGGCGCCACGCCCGCCGGCTGGAGCGACGGACTGGCGCATCCCATTCCTTATGCACCTGCGCTCGGCACTGGCCGGGAGCGCGGCCTGGTCCTGGGCGGTGGCGGCGTCTACCTCGTCGCCTGGATGATTGGCTATTTCTACGCCCTGAAGAAGAACGGCGTCGACCTGGCGCTGGCCGACATCGTTGTCGGCACGTCCGCCGGATCGGTCGCCGGCGCCGTGCTGACCGGCGGCAGATTGTGGCGGCTTAGTGCCGAGCTTGACGTGTTCGGCGATTTCCCGAAGCTGTTTGCCGCCATGGTGCCAGCCGTAAAGGCCAACGAAAGCCAGCAGCGGGCACGCGCGTTTTCGGTCGAGGCGCGTGACGCCCACCCCGAGACTATCCGCGCGATCGGCCGCGCGGCCATGGCAGCGCACAATCCCGACGACGCGGACCACTACTTCACGGCGCTCGGCCGCCTGATCGGCGACGACCCTTGGCCCTCGCCGAAACTGCACACCACTGCGAACGACTGCTACACCGGCGAGCGCCTGGTGGTGAGCCAGAGCGCGGGCATTCCCGTCAAGGTCGCCTGTGCTGCCAGCTCCTCACTGCCGGGAGCAATGGGGCCGACCTGGCTGAAGGACCGGCTCTGCATGGACGGCGGGATCTGCCAGACCAGCACGCATGCCGACGTGGTCGCCGGAGTGAAGCGCGCACTGATCATCTCCCTCACCGACGGCGGGCCGCAGGCGGCAACCCAGGGCCTTCGCACCTCGGGCATGCCCAACACATTACAGCAGGAGGTCCGTAACCTCGAGGCGCGCGGGACGCGTACCCTGCTCGTGGTTGCAGGCCTGCTTCCCGGCGTAGAAAAAGTGGACAGCATCATGGACCCGAAATGGATTGAGCCGTTGCTCAAGTACGGGCACGAGCGCGGCTTGGCCGACGTTGCTCGGGTGAAGACCCTTTGGCTGTGACTAGGACGTGAACTCATTAACGAACCCGGATTGCATTGGTGAGCCAAAGTCCGTTCAGGGTCAGGCGAGTCGTTCTGGTGGGCCGCCGACGACTACCGGTCTACCCCACTGAGCGGACATCCTTCGGGTCTGGCGGGAGGCCGAATAGATTCGCATTCTCTCCAGTGGCGCGCTCCCACGAACGAGCGAATTTTCGGCGGTCACTCGACACGAGTCGGGACGACGGTCAGACCTAAAATCATCTCGCTTAGCCCAGGAACCAGTCGAGGATCGCCGCATTCTCGTCGCGCGGGTAGGTGTGCGACAGATCGGCGATCTCGCGATAGATCACCGCGGCGCCGGCCTGCTCAAGGGCGAGGTGGGCACTCCGGGCGATTTCAGGCGGGAACATCCAGTCCTGCGCACCGTGCACGATATGGACCGGTAGTCCGCGCACGCGAGCGGGATCTGCAAAGCCCATCATCATCGGATGGAAGGCAGCAGCCACCGGCGCCAGGTGCGTAAAACGGCAGTCGCCGCGCAGGCCCAGGACATAGGTGAAGGTGCCGCCGTCGCTCATGCCGGTCAGGAGCTGCCGCGCGGGATCGACGTTCCACTGGCTCGCGACCTTGTCGACCATGCCGTCGATGTTCGGCCCATCCTCTTCCGGCTCCATCAGCGACCAGGTCGAGCCGCTCGCTGTCGGCGCGATCACGATCAGGCCGCGCGTGCGTGCCTCGCGCAGCCAGCTCCACAGGAAGGCGCCGCCATTGCCGCTGCCGCCGTGCATCGCCACGACGAGTGGCAGGGCGCGCGCGGCATCATAGGTTTCCGGCACGTAGAGCGAGAAAGCGCCGCGGGTGCCGGCCGGCCCGCCGACATGCATCACGCCGACCCTGTCACGGGTGGAGTCGGCACCCGCCAGCCGATTCAGCAGGGCCGCATCGTCGCGGGCGGCAGGTTCCAGGAAGAACTGGCTGACCGGCCGCAGGTGCGTGGCCATCGGATAGATCGCTTCGGCGGCGCGGGCGTAGCCCCGCAGCGCTCGGTAGGCGGCAACGATCGGCTGCGGTGCCTCACCGGCGGCGAGGAGCCCGGTGATCCCTTCGCCCGCCGCCTCGGCGGCGCGTTCCAGGCAGTCACGCACCGGCTCTAGCCGCTCCGGCCAAGCCATGGCGCGCGAGGCCGAAAGCGCTGCCTCTACGTCGTCGTTGCGGCCGGCAACCGCGTCGATCAACCGAGGCAGATTGGTGGGCGAGAGGTGGCGGCCAGTGAATTCCAGCGCATAGAGCGCCCGGAGTGTCGCCGGGACCAGGCTGGCAATGGCGTCGATGGCAGGGTCGTTCGCTGCGTCGGCCATCGGTCCGCCCCCTCAGTCCTTCAGCACAACCGCTTCCAGCGCCGGGCGACCACGGATCATGTCCGCCGCCTTTTCCGCAATCATCAGCACCGAGGCGTTGAGGTTGGCGGACGGCATGGCCGGCATGATCGAGGCATCGACGACGCGCAAGCCCTCCAGGCCGCGAACACGCAGCTGGTCGTCGACCACCGCCGTCGGATCGGTATCGGGCGCCATGCGGCAGGAGCCCATGAGATGGAAGGTCGTCGTGCCGCGCTGCTTGGCGGCCGTCAGCAAGTCGTCGTCGGACTGTTTCTCGGCGCCGGGGAATTCCTCGCGATCGTAGTATTT